>JAFAWC010000143.1 GCA_019242135.1 Mycobacteriaceae bacterium
GCAGCGATCTTGACCACGGTTTTGCCGATGTTCGCGCCGGTGAACAGCCCGTTCAGCGCGTCGACGCACGACTCGACGCCCTCCAGGACGTGCTCGCGGTGGACGAGCCGGCCGTCCTGCTTCCATTGCCGGATCGCCGCGAACGCCTCGTCGAAACGGCCCCACTCCTCGAGGGTGTTGAATCCTTGCATGAGCGCGCTTTTGGCCAGCAGATTGACGTAATTGGCTGGCCCCGGGTGCTCGCCGGTCAGGTAGCTGGAGATGACGCCGCAGAGCACGACCCTGGCCCTGGGCGCCAGCCGGCCCAGCACCGTGTCGAGGATCGGGCCGCCGACGCAGTCGAAGTAAACATCGACACCACGCGGGCAATGCTCCTTCAGCGACGTGGCCAGATCGCCTTGCCGATAGTCGATGCACCCGTCGAAACCGAACTCCTCGACCACCACCCGGCACTTTTGTTTCCCGCCCGCGATTCCCACCACCCGCGCGCCGGCGATCTTGGCGATTTGGCCGGCCAGCGACCCGGTGGCGCCCGCCGCCGCAGACACCACCACCGTCTCCCCCGGCTTGGGCCGGCCGATGTCGGTCATCCCGAAGTACGCCGTGGCGCCGGTCGAGCCGTAGACCGACATCATCGCCAGCTGGTCGACCACGCCGGGAATGACCGTGGTGAACACGTCGTCGCGGACGATGACGTACTCCTGGAACCCCGCGAGCGTGGTGACCACGTCACCGGCTGCGTACGCATCGCAGCGCGACTCCACCACCTCGCCCACGCCCGCCGCCCTGATGACCTCGCCGAGCTGCACCGGCGGCAGATATCCGGGCTGACCGTCGAGCCAGGTCCGGACGGCAGCGTCAATCCCGACGTAGGTGGTCCGCACCAGTGCCTCACCTTCGCGGGGGTCCGGCGCCGGCGCGCTGACCAGTTCGGTGTCACCCGGCGCCACCAGTCCCTTCGGTCGGCGGCGCAGGACGATCTGGCGGTTCGTCAGGTCGGGCACGAGCCCGAAATTACGGGATGACGATCAAGACCCGGAGGGGAAACGGGCGATCGCGCGCAGGTTTCTACCGAGCACCGGCGAGCGGGCCAACTCGGTTCCGCCAAGATGGCCATCATGACTTCGCAGCTGCAACCGGACGCGTCGGGCCCTCGGGCATCCGGCTCCTCGCTCGTCGAGCTGGCTGGCCGCTATGGCGTTGCCACGCGGTACGAGGACGCCAACGGCCAGCAGATCGTCGTGCCCGACCGCACGCTCGTCGCCATTCTCGCGGCCCTCGGTGTCGCCGCAGCGACCGAGGATGACCGCCGCGCCGCGCTGCGCTCCCACGATCGCTCCTATTGGTCGCGCGCTCTGCCGCCGGTCATCGTGATGCGCGCCGGGACCCCGGCGCCGTTCTGGGCGCATGTGACGCACGGCGCGCCGGCCCGCCTGTGGATTCGGTTGGAGGACGGCGCGGTGTGGGCGGGGCTGCGTCAACTGGACAACTTCACCCCGCCTTACGACCTCGACGGTCGGCTGGTCGGCGAGGCCACGTTCGAACTTCCGGCGAACCTTCCGTTGGGCTATCACCGGCTGCACCTCGACGAGGCCGGCGCCGGCGAGGGAGCAGCGGTCATCGTCACGCCCGCCGCACTGACCGCGCCCGACCGGCTCGGGGCCCGCCGAACATGGGGTCTGACCACACAGCTCTACAGTGTGCGCTCGAAAAAGTCATGGGGCGTAGGCGATCTCACCGATCTCACCGACCTCGCCGTCTGGGCCGGCTTCCGGCACCGCGCCGGCTACGTGCTGGTCAACCCGCTGCACGCCGCCGCCCCGACCGCGCCGATGGAACCGTCGCCGTACCTGCCGACCTCCCGCCGCTTCGCCAATCCGCTGTACCTGCGCGTCGAGGCGGTCGCCGAGTACGCAGACGTGCGCGGCCGGCGAGGGATCCGCAAACTGCAGCAGGACGTGCAGGCCGGTGCCAAGCGTCTGGACTCCATCGATCGCGACGGGGCCTGGGCGGCCAAGCGAGCGGCCCTGGAGCAGCTGTATAGGGTCCCGCGATCGGCGGGCCGCGAACTCGCCTACGCGGCATTCCGGGACAGGGCAGGACGTGCGCTCGACGACTTCGCCACCTGGTGCGCGCTCGCCGAGGTGCACGGCAGCGACTGGCATCGCTGGCCGCAGGATCTGCAGCACCCCGACGGCGCCGGAATCTCGGCGTTCGCAACCGAACATGGCGACGAGATCGACTTTCACCGCTGGCTGCAATGGCAGCTCGACGACCAGCTCACCACGGCACAGGCCCGCGCACTGGCGGCCGGGATGACACTGGGCATCATGCACGACCTCGCTGTCGGTGCCCATCCGAATGGCGCCGACGCGTGGGCATTGCAAGACGTCCTGGTTCTCGGTGTCAGCGCCGGGGCGCCGCCAGACGCGTTCAACCAGCAGGGACAGGACTGGTCGCAGCCACCGTGGCGGCCGGACGCGCTGATGGATCAGGAGTATCTGCCGTTTCGCGCGATCGTCAACTCGGTGATGCGCCACGCCGGCGGTGTGCGCATCGACCACATCATGGGCTTGTTTCGACTGTGGTGGATTCCTCAGGGCGCCAAGCCAACCGAAGGCACATACGTCTACTACGACCACGACGCGATGGTCGGTATTCTGGCGCTGGAGGCGCATCGCGCGGGGGCGCTGGTCGTCGGTGAGGACCTGGGCACCGTCGAACCGTGGGTGCGCGACTACCTGCGCGAGCGCGGTGTGTTCGGCACGTCGATCCTGTGGTTTGAAATGGATGCTGACGGCAAACCTGTGCCCGCCGACGAGTGGCGGGAGTACTGCCTGTCGTCGGTCACCACTCACGACCTGCCGCCGACCGCTGGCTATCTGGCTGGCGATCACGTCGAACTCCGCGACCGTCTCGGGCTGCTGACGCGCTCGTTTAAGGACGAACTCGAAGCAGACCGCGCGCAGCAGGAAGCGTGGCTGGCCGAGCTTCGCCGCGTCGGGCTGCTCACCGACGGTCCGGACGGACGACCGGCGACCGAGGACATCGTTGTCGCATTGCACCGCTACCTCGGGCGGACACCGTCGAAGCTGCTGGCGCTCTCCCTCACCGACGCGGTCGGCGACCGACGGACACAAAACCAGCCGGGGACCACCGACGCGTATCCGAACTGGCGGGTGCCGCTCGCCGGCCCGAAGGGCCGCGCACTGCTGCTCGAGGACGTGTTTCGTGACCGGCGTGCGGCTGCGCTGGCCGCTGCCATGTGCGCTGCGGCCGGGGGCGACGGCACGTGAGGTTCGCGGTCATCGCACCAGTCGCCGCCGGTGTGACCGCCGACCCGTCGTGGATGGTCGCGTTCGCCCGACACGTGGAGGCGTGCGGCTTCGACGAAATCGTCGCAGTGGAGCACACCGTGCTGGCCACCGCCTACGACAGCATCTACCCCTACGACACCTCCGGGCGGGTCGGGCTGTCTGCGGACTGCCCGGTGCCGGATCCACTTGATTTGCTTGCCTTTTTGGCCGGGCACACCACGACGCTGGGTCTGCGCACCGGCGTGCTGGTGCTGCCCAACCACCACCCGGTGGTGCTCGCCAAGCGGGTGGCCACGGTGGACGCACTGTCAGGAGGAAGGCTGCAACTGTGCGTCGGCGTGGGCTGGCTGCGCGAGGAGATCCAGGCATGCGGCGCCCCGTTCACCGCCCGGGGCCGACGCGCCGACGAGCAGATCGAGGTGATGCGGCTGCTGTGGGGCGACAGCCCGGAAGGCGTCACCCACACCGGCGAGTTCTTTCAATTCCGCGACGTCGCGTGCTATCCCAAGCCGGCGGAGGGTGCCGCGCTGCCGATCGACATCGGCGGTCACAGTCTCGGGGCGGCCCGGCGGGCCGGCCGCCTCGGCGACGGCTCCCAACCGCTCGGTGTAACCGGTTCAGCGCTTGCAGAACTGACCACGGTCATGCGGGATGAGGCGCACCGCGTCGGCCGCGATCCGCACACACTCGAACTGTCGCTGGGCCATCTCGTCGCCAGGATCGACGAAGAGCGCGCCGAGAAACTTGCCGAACTCGGCGCCCACCGTATCGTTCTCGCGATGCCTTCCGACAGCGACATCGAGCAGGCGCGCGATGTGCTCTCGGCGTGTGCGCAACGACTCGGGCTCCTCAGATGACCCTCGATATCGCCGATCGCCTCGGGTTGTCGGACTTGGTGCACCGGTACGCCGCGGGCACCGACGATCGCCGGTTCGATGAGGTGCTCGAGCTGTTCGTCAGCGACGCGACGCTCTGGCTGCCCGAGCCGCCGCGGTCGCTGCAACCCACGGCCCTGCACCGCGGGCACCCCGAGATCGCGACGGCGATCAGGGCCGTCACCGCGGCGCAGCGGACCCAGCACGCGATCGTCGGCGAGGTATATGTCGCGGCGGCCGATGGTGCGCACGGCCGTGTCTCGTGCATCGCCCATCATTGGAGCCGCCGAGACGACGCATTGCGCGCCGGCGCGCAGGACCCCGGGGAGATCGTCGATGTCGTGTGGCACCTGCGTTACGACGATTCCTACGTTCGGACCGCCGCCGGATGGCGATTCCGCGCGCGCACGCTGACGATCGACGCCATCGAAACCCGCCAGGCGCGCCGCCTGCGGCCGCAGGTGCCGTAAGAACTGGGAGGCGGACGAGGACATGCGCGCGTGGATCGTGTGGTCCGTCGGGCTGCTTGCCTACATCGTCGCCGTCCTCGACCGCACCACGCTGGGGGTGTCCGGGCTGCAGGCCGCCAACAAGTTCGGGGCCAGCCCCGGTGTGCTGTCTTCGTTCGTGGTTCTGCAGGTGGTGGTTTATGCGGCTGCGCAGGTTCCGGCCGGTGTGCTCCTGGACAAGTGGGGCTCCAAAACCCTGATCGCGATCGGCGGTGCGCTGATGGCCACGGGTCAGCTCGCGCTCGCGTTCACCACGTCGTTGTCGGTGGCGATCGGCGCGCGGGCGGTCCTCGGACTCGGTGATGCGCTGACGTTCATCTCGGTGTTGCGGTTGGTGCCGCATTGGTTTCCGCCGCGACGCGTTCCGCTGGTGACCCAGCTGACCGGCATCTGTGGTCAACTCGGCCAGGTGCTTTCGGCAATCCCGTTTTTCGCACTGCTGTTGCACGCCGGGTGGACTGTCGCCTACACGGGGGTGGCGGCGCTGGGCTTGGTGACCATTGCCTTGACGCTGGCCCTGGTGCGCGACACCCCGGAGGGTGCGATCGCGAAAGACGGCAAGACTGACCTGCGCGCCACGCTGTCCAGCGTGAAAATCGTATGGCTGCGGCCGGGCACCCGGCTCGGATTTTTCACCCACATGGGCACCCAGTTCTCGGTGACGGTCTTCGCACTCATGTGGGGAGTACCCTATTTGACCGCCGCGCAGGGAGTTTCGACCGCAACAGCCGGCGTGCTGCTGTCGCTGTCGGTCCTCACGGCCATCCTGGCCGGCATCGTGATCGGGATTGTGACCGCGCGCTATCCGATGCGCAGATCGTGGGTGGTACTGGGCATCATCGCGAGCAACGCCGCGATCTGGACGGCCGTGCTGATTCTTCCCACCCGGGCGCCGCTCTGGCTGCTGACCGCCCTGGTGGTGGTGATTTCGGTGGGCGGCCCCGGGTCGATGGTCGGCTTCGACTTCGCGCGCACCTTCAATCCCCGTACGACGCTCGGTACCGCACAGGGAATGGTCAACATGGGTGGATTCCTCGCCTCACTCGTCGTCATGCAGTCGATGGGGCTGATCATCGGTGCGGCGGGCGGCTACTCGTTCGCGTCCTTCCACGTCGCGTGGGCGGTGCAGTACGGCATCTGGGCCCTCTCGGTCATCGGCATCCTGATCACCCGGAGCAAGGCGCGGCGCGCACTGACGCCGGCACAACTGCGTTACCTGTTGGATGGGTTCGACCCACCACACGCAGAACCACACAGATGAGCGCTCGCGCGAAGAGAAAAAGATCGCGATGAGCACGAACAGACTTATCAGCGTTTGCGGTCTGACTCGCGACGATTG
>JAFAWC010000033.1 GCA_019242135.1 Mycobacteriaceae bacterium
TGAGTGACGACACGCTCCGCCATCCGCTGCACTCGGGCCACCTGCTGGCCGGTGCCCTGAAACGCCACAAGGACAAGCCGCTGCTCTATCTCGGCGACACCACACTGACCGGTGGTCAGCTGGCCAACCGCGTTACCCAGTACATTCAGGCCTTCGAGGCGCTCGGCGCGGGTACCGGCGCGGCGGTGGGCCTGCTGTCGTTGAACCGGCCCGAGGTGCTGATGATCGTCGGCGCCGGGCAAACCCAGGGCTATCGTCGCACGGCACTACACCCTCTCGGTTCGCTCGATGATCATGCCTACGTGCTGACCGACGCGGAAGTCACGTCGTTGATCATCGACCCGAACCCGATGTTCACCGAGCGGGCGCTGGGGCTGCTGGAGCGGGTGGATTCGCTCAAACAGATCCTCACGATCGGGCCGGTGCCCGACGCATTGGCCCACGTCGCCGTGGACCTCAACGCCGAGGCCGCCAAGTATCAGCCGCGTCCGCTGGTGGCTGCAGAGCTGCCGCCCGATCAGATCGTCGGGCTGACATACACCGGCGGCACCACGGGCAAGCCCAAGGGCGTCATCATGACGGTGCAGACGACCTCCACGATGACCTCGATTCAGCTGTCGGAATGGGAGTGGCCACAGAACCCGCGCTTTTTGATGATTACTCCGCTCTCGCACGCGGGTGCCGCGTTCTTCATGCCGACCGTGGTGAAGGGCGGCGAGATGATCGTGCTGAGCAAGTTCGACCCGGCCGAGGTGTTGCGCGTCATCGAGGAACAGAAGATCACCGCCACCATGGTGGTGCCTTCGATGCTGTATGCGCTTCTGGATCACCCGGATTCTCGGACCCGCGACCTGTCGTCGCTGGAGACCGTGTACTACGGCGCGTCAGCGATCAACCCGGTGCGGCTGAAGGAGGCGATCGACCGGTTCGGGCCGATCTTCGCCCAGTACTACGGGCAGTCCGAGGCGCCGATGGTGATCACGTATCTGGCCAAGGGCGAGCACGACGAGAAGCGCCTGACGTCGTGCGGGCGCCCGACGCTGTTCGCCCGCACGGCGCTGTTGGGTGAGAACGGGCAGCCGGTGCCGCAAGGCGAGGTCGGTGAGATCTGCGTGAGCGGACCGCTGTTGTCGGGCGGGTACTGGAAGCTTCCTGACGAGACCGCGAAAACCTTTCACGACGGCTGGATGCACACCGGCGACCTGGCCCGCGAAGACGAGGACGGCTTCTGGTTCATCGTCGACCGGGTCAAGGACATGATCGTCACCGGCGGCTTCAACGTGTACCCGCGCGAGGTCGAGGATGTCGTGGCCGAACACCAGGCGGTGGCGCAGGTGTGTGTGATCGGCACGCCGGACGAGAAATGGGGCGAGGCCGTGACCGCGGTGGTTGTCCTACGCGAGGACGCACCGCGCGACCAGGAGTCGATCACCCGGATGACGGTCGAGATCCAGGCCGCCGTCAAGGACCGCAAGGGGTCGGTCCAGTCGCCCAAGCAGGTGGTGGTCGTCGATGCGCTGCCGCTGACCGGGCTGGGCAAACCCGACAAGAAGGCGGTCCGCGCGAAATTCTGGGAGGGCGCCGGGCGCGCAGTGGGATAGCGTCGCCGGTATGTCCCACAACGAGCGGATGGCGACGCGGCTGCTTCTCGGCGCGGCCCTCGCGGTGGCCCTGGTGCCCGCGGCACGGTCGGCCCCGGCGTCGGCCGACGTCTGCAGCCAGAATCGACCGCCGCTGGACGCCGCGAGCAAGGAGGTGGGCCACGGAGACATGCTGTGGATCAGCCACACCGGTGCGGTCGGCGTCACCGTGCCCGCGGGCACCGGCGTGGTGCAGGTCGCCGACGCCGGCCCGTTGCCGCTGCAGGCGCTGCTGATCGACGCGCAACAAAACGGCCAGCATCAGCTGATCGTCAGCAACGGCCGCGGGGCCCATCTGTACCTGGTGTCCGGATGCGACATCACTCCGGCGGTCGACCAGCAGGGTGAGCCGTTCCTGTTCGATCTGGAAAACCTCCGCGGCACCGGGACGGGTGTCGGGTGTGCCGACCTGGGCGACGGCCGGCACCTGGTCGGGCTTCAGGCGGTCCTGGGCCCCACCGGCTGGACGGTGCACCGCACCCAGATCGACTTCGACGGCGCCACCGCCAAGCTCGGACGGTCCGACACCGTCGCCGCGCAGTCGGCGCAGGACCCCGCCGTGGCCGAGGCGCAGACGATCACCTGCGGCGACCAGACGATCAGCAAGGATGGGGTCCAACAGCCTTGAGCGAGCAGCCTTTTGATCCGGCCCTCTGGCGACCCGTCGAAAATTTCGACTTCACCGACATCACCTATCACCGCCATGTCGTCGACGGGTCCCTCCGGCCGACGGTTCGGGTGGCGTTCAACCGCCCGGAGGTGCGTAACGCGTTCCGCCCGCACACCGTCGACGAGCTCTACCAGGCGCTCGACCACGCGCGAATGTCACCCGATGTAGGCGTGGTGCTGCTGACCGGCAACGGGCCCAGTCCCCGCGACGGAGGCTGGGCGTTCTGCTCCGGCGGCGACCAGCGCATCCGCGGGCGCACCGGCTATCAGTACGCGTCCGGGCCGACGGCGGACACGGTGGACCCCGCCCGCGCCGGGCGGCTGCACATCCTCGAAGTGCAGCGGCTGATCCGGTTCATGCCCAAGGTGGTGATCTGCCTGGTCACCGGGTGGGCCGCCGGCGGCGGCCACAGCCTGCACGCGGTGTGCGACCTCACCCTGGCCAGCCGCGAGCATGCGCGTTTCAAGCAGACCGACGCCGATGTCGGCAGCTTCGACGGCGGCTACGGCAGTGCGTATCTCGCCAAGCAGGTCGGGCAGAAGTTCGCCCGGGAGATCTTCTTTCTCGGCAGGCCCTACACCGCCGAGCAGATGCATCGGATGGGCGCGGTCAACGAGGTGGTCGACCACGCCCAGCTGGAAACGGTCGGGCTGCAGTGGGCGGCGACGATCAACGGCAAATCGCCTCAGGCGCAACGGATGTTGAAGTACGCGTTCAATCTGCTCGACGATGGGCTGGTCGGTCAGCAGCTGTTCGCCGGGGAGGCGACCCGGCTGGCGTACATGACCGATGAGGCCGTCGAGGGGCGCAACGCGTTTCTGGAAAAACGCGACCCGGACTGGAGCCCGTTTCCCCGTTACTTCTGAGACGCGCTACCCGGGTTCATAGACTCGACGGGTGAACCCTTTACGACGGCTCCCCCGGTCTGTGGTCATGGCGAGCATGCGCCCGCCCATCTCGCAAAAGCTGCTTCTGTACCGGCCCACGGGAGAACACATCGACCTGACCGGCAAGCGTGTCGTGCTCACCGGCGCCTCGACGGGAATCGGCGCGGCAGCCGCCGAGCTGTTCGCGCGCGAGGGCGCCACCGTGGTGGTGGTCGCGCGCCGCCAGGACCTGCTCGACGCGGTGGTCCAGCGCGTCGCCGCGCAGGGCGGCTCGGCGTTGGCGCTGCCATGCAACCTGTCCGACCTGGCTGCCGTCGACGCGTTGGTGAAAACGGTCGAAGACCGTCTGGGCGGGGTCGACGTGCTCGTCAACAACGCCGGCCGGTCCATCCGCAGGCCGCTGGCCGAGTCGCTGGACCGTTGGCATGACGTCGAACGGACGATCGCGCTGAACTACTACACGCCGCTGCGGCTGATCCGCGGCTTCGCCCCCGGCATGTTCGAGCGCGGGGACGGGCACATCATCAACGTCGCGACGTGGGGCGTGTTCAGTGAAGCCTCACCGTTGTTCGCGGTGTACAACGCATCGAAAGCCGCGCTGTCGACCGTCAGCCGGGTGATCGAGACCGAGTGGTCACCGCGCGGCGTGAAATCGACCACGCTCTACTACCCACTCGTGAAGACGCCCATGATCGCGCCGACGAAGGCGTTCGACGACCTGCCCGCGATGACCCCGCGCGAGGCCGCGGAGTGGATGATCACCGCCGCGCAGCGACGGCCGGTGCGCATCGCGCCCCGGATGTCGATATTCAGCCAGGCGATCGACCTGTTGAGCCCCGCCTTCTTCACCGAACTGATGAAACGGCAGAGCGTCACCTCCGATTCCGGCGCGCAGTAGGCACGCAGTCATGGAGATCCTCGCCAGCCGGATGCTGATCCGTCCCGCCGACTATGAGCGCTCGCTGGCGTTCTACCGCGACGGCATCGGGTTGGCGATCTGGCGTGAATACGGTGTAGGCACGGTGTTTTTCGCCGGACAGTCACTGATCGAGCTGGCTGGCCACGGTGACCCTGACGCCGATGCCGGCGCGTTTCGGGGCGCGATCTGGCTGCAGGTTCGCGACATCTACGACGCTCAGCGCGAGCTGTCGGCGCGCGGCGTGCCGATCGCCCGCGACGCCCGCCAGGAGCCGTGGGGGTTGCACGAGATGCACGTCGTCGACCCCGACGGTGTCACGCTGATCTTCGTGCAGGTTCCTCCGGAGCATCCGTTGCGCCGCGACACCCGCGACCCCCGCGACAGCTAGGTCGCGGCGGGCGCCAGTGGCCAGCCTACCGAAGCGAGTCTCGATGCAACCTGGTTCATCTGCTCGGGGTTGGGTTCGTGTTCGGTGACGTCGCGGATCGCTTCGCGGATCTGCTCGTCGGTCACCGGGGTGTCGGAGTCACCGTTTTTGAGGATCGATAATGCGGCCTGCACGACCTCGTCCTCGCTGAGCGTGCGCTTCAGCAGCGCCAGCAGCGGAAAGTAATCTTTCTCCGGCACCCCCTGCGGGTAACCGGCGTTCAGCCAGTGCAGCACGCATTCGAAGAAGTTCTGACGCTCTTTCACTCGCAGCTCATTTCGTGTGGATGAAGGGGAATAGGTCGACCCCGAAGTGGTGGATGATCGTGGCTCGCGTGATCCAGGCGACGGCGGTCACGATTACCCAGGCGACGAACAGGAAGAGCGCCACGCCAAGATATTTCAGGGCCGGGTTGGGCGCATGCGTTGTCCCGTCGGCGTCGACCCCGCCGGTTCCGTTGGAATAGGCCAACAGCCCGACCGCGAATAGCGCGGGGAGACCCGCACCCAGTAGCAGCCCGACCACCAGCACTCGCAGGAGGCTTTCCAGATAACCCATCAGGCAGTCCCTTTCTCCGCAGCCGGCGTTCAGGCGATCGGCTCTTTGGCGTCCTTGGCGTCGCGAACCTCGGCGGGAACCACCGAGTTCGTGTTTTCGTCCCAGTCGGCGTTGACGTTGGTGTGGTCGACCTTCTGCTGCTGGGCACGCCACCACATGTAGTACGACGCGGCCACCAAAATCGCGAAGATCACGACGTCGCCCCACAACGCGGAACTGACCGCGCCGATGCCGTGCGAGATCCAGAATGTCAACGCTCCCACCACGCCGGCGGCGGGCAGGGTAAACAGCCACGCGACCACCATGCGCCCGGCGACCCCCCAGCGCACCTCGGCGCCCGGCTTGCCGACGCCGCTGCCGAGGATGGAGCCCGTCGCCACGTGCGTGGTCGACAACGCCATGCCCGCCGCACTGGAGCTCAAAATGATCGCCGCGGATGACGCCTCGGCGGCCAGGCCCTGAGGCGACTCGATTTCGACGAGGCCCTTGCCCAGCGTG
>JAFAWC010000358.1 GCA_019242135.1 Mycobacteriaceae bacterium
TGTACCTCAGAGCGATCGGCGCGGTCGGACTCGGCCAGGCGCTGGTCAATTCGGAACTTCCGCTGCCGCGCACCGACTCCGCCCGGTTGACGATCCGCGCCGACGTGCATAACTATTCGGCAGAGCCCGCGCACGGCGTGCTGCGCGCGACGATCACGCGGCCGGGCAAACCCGACATCGGAGTCGAGCAGACGGTCACGCTGACGCCCGGCGAAAGTCGGCAGATCACGTTCACGCCGGATGATTTCGCCGCGCTGGAGGTGGACCACCCCGATCTGTGGTGGCCGTACACCATGGGACAGCCGAACCTTTACACCATGCGGCTGCAATTCCGGGAGAACGGAGGGGTGAGCGACACCGACGAGCTCCGCTTTGGAATCCGAACCGTCACCCAAGCCCGCGACGACGTGTTCTCCGCCAACGGTGGCGACTTCTATCTGCGGGTCAATGGTCGCAACTTCTTGGTGCGCGGCGCCGCCTATACGCCCGACCTGCTCTTCAAGTACGACCCGGACCGCGAGACGGCGATTCTTCAGTACGCCAAGGACCTCGGCCTCAACATGCTGCGACTCGAGGGCAAGATCGCCAGCGAACACCTCGTGGAGAAGGCAGACGAGATGGGCATACCGCTGATGGCGGGCTGGATGTGCTGTAACCAGTGGGAAAAATGGGGCCAATGGAGTGCCGAGGACTACCGCGTGGCGGTGGATTCTCAGCGCTCGCAGATTCAGATGCTGCACAACCACGCGTCGGCATTCGTCTGGGCCAACGGCAGCGACGGGTTGCCACCGCCGCCGATCCTGGCCAAGTACCGCGAGGTGCTCCGCGAGCTGCATTGGCAGAACCCGGTCGTCGACACCGTCTCGACCCTGACCAAAGACGATGATGGCGTGCCCAACTGGGACGGCATCGACATGGCCGGGCCCTACAGCTGGCGACCGCCGACCTACTGGTTCAGCGGACGTTTCGGCGCCACCTGGGGTGCAACCGCCGAACAGGGCGACAACGAACACATTCCGCCGTTCGCCAGCCTGAAGAAGTTCATCCCCCCCGACAAGCTGTGGCCCATCAACGACGCGTGGTATTTCCACGCGGGTGCGCAGCCGGACAACGCCGCGCTGGCCAACATTCAGCGTGCGGTCAACATGCGCTACGGGCCGTCCAGCAGCGCCGAGATGTTCGCCGCGAAGGCGCAGCTGGCGCACTACGAGGCGACCCGCGCCCAGTTTGAGGCTTTCGCTGCGGACGGCTGGGACAGCCACAAGATGACGATCTACTGGATGCTCAACAGCCACTGGCCGTCGTTCTTCGGCAACCTCTTCGACTACTACCTGCGGCCCGGCGGCGCATATTACGGCGCCAAGAAGGGCCTGCGGCCGCTGTCGGTGGTGTTCGACTCCTATGCGACCGGTGATCACGACTCGGCGAAGATCACTGTGGTCAACCAGACACAGTCCGAGCAGCGAAACCTGCGCGTGCGTGTCCGCGTCTACGACCTGCAAGGCGAGGTGCGCGCCGACCGGTCGGTCGGCGGCATCTTCATCGGCTCCGGTGCGGCTCTTCAGGTCATGACGCTGCCGCCGGGACCCGCGGACTCGAGCGTCTTTTTCGTGCGCTGCCAGCTGATCGACCGTACCGGCAAACCGATAGCCGACAACGTGTACTGGCAGTCCCAGTGGCCCGACGACGTCGGGCCGCCGGAGAACGACACCGCGTTCGAATCGAAACAGGCGAGCTGGGCCGACATGACCGCGCTCAACTACATGGCGCCGGTGGCCCTCGACATCAACGCCCGGCACGCCCCAGCGGAGGGTGACGACACGGTGGTCGTGCGGCTGCGCAACCCGACGTCGCGGATCGCGTTCTTCGAACGTGCAGAAATCTTGTCGACGCGCGACGGCGACGAGATCCTGCCCATCTCCTACGACGACAACTACGTCACCGTGTTCCCCGGGGAGACCGTCGACATTCGGGGCGTGGTCCCCCCGAACGGTCCGCCGGCGAACTGGATACGGGTCACCGGGTACAACACGTCCCCGGTCACGGTGCCCGTCAGGTAGCAGACGCTGCACTATAAGAGGTTTGAACGTCTGACCGCCGGGCATCCACACGGTGACGGCGGGAGTACAGCCAGTGTGTCCACGACAG
>JAFAWC010000522.1 GCA_019242135.1 Mycobacteriaceae bacterium
TCATTCGAGACACCGTGCCCGAGGCTGCGCATCGGATGGAGGAACTGCTCGCCCGTGTGCGCGAAGCCGATGCGGATGTGGCGCGAGTCAGGCAGGGCGCCCAACCCGCGGGCGACGCCCAGCCCTACCGTGTGGTAGGAGAGAACGGGGACACCAGTACTGAGCACCGACCCGACAGCGACCGACAGGACAGCGGTGACCGCAATCGAGACGACTGAAGCCGGGCCCGGTACGCGCGTGGACGCGCGTGGGGCCGCCGAAGCCCTGGCGATGGCCCGCGCGGTCAGCATCGTCTGCCACGTGCACCCAGACGCCGACAGTGTGGGTGCCGGCCTGGCGTTGGGCCTGGTGCTCGACCGTGACGGGGTAGACGTGCAGGTGAGCTTCGCGGAGCCGTCCCGGCTGCCGGAGTCGCTTCGCACCCTGCCCGGCTGCGAGTTCCTCGTGCCGCCCGACGACCTTCGCCGCGACCCCGACCTGGTGGTCACCGTGGACGCGCCAAGCGAAAAACGGCTGGGCGAGCTTGCGGAGCTGGCGTCTCCGGGTAACGCCGTGCTGGTGATCGATCACCACAAATCGAATCGCCTGTTCGGCAGCCTCAATTTTGTTGATGAGTCGGCCGATTCGACGACCATGCTCGTCGCCCACCTGCTCGACGCCTGGGGCAAGACAATCGACCGCGACGTGGCCACCTGTCTGTACGCGGGACTGACCACCGACACCGGGTCGTTCCGATGGGCCAGCCCCCGAGCGCTGCGGCTGGCGGCCCGGCTCGTCGAGGCAGGCGCCGACAACGCCGCCATCTCCCGCTCGTTGCTTGACACCCATCCGTTCTCGTGGCTCCCGATGCTGTCTCGGGTGCTGGCGAGCGCGCGCCTGGTGTCCGGCGCAGTCGGCGGCCGTGGGCTGGTGTACGTGGCGGTTGGCCACGACGAGTGGAAAACAAGCCGGTCAGAAGAGGTCGAAAGCATCGTCGACATCGTCCGTACCACGCAGCAGGCCGAAGTCGCCGTGGTGCTCAAGGAGATCGAACCGCTGCACTGGTCGGTGTCGATGCGGGCCAAGTCTTTCGACCTCGCCAACGTTGCAACGCGATTCGGCGGTGGGGGTCACCAGCTTGCGGCCGGCTACTCGGCATCCGGGCCGATCGACGATGTTGTTGAGGCACTCCTGCACGCGGTTGGCTGACCGCACCGGCATTCGCGCAAGCGGCTCATCGGGGTCGTCGGCTCTTCGCGCAAGCGGCTCATCGCGCCGGATCGTGGCGCTGGCGTTGCCCGCGCTGGTGGTGCTGGCAGCCGAACCGTTGTACCTGCTCTTCGACACGGCAGTGGTCGGACGACTTGGCGCACTGGCGTTGGCCGGCCTGGCGATCGGTGGTCTGATCGTCAACCTGGTCGGGTCGGGACTGGTGTTCTTGTCGTACGGCACGACGGCGCGCTCGGCGCGCCAGTACGGGGCGGGCGACCGGGCAGCGGCGGTGCGCGAGGGTGTCCAGGCCACCTGGCTGGCGCTGGCGCTGGGCGCGTTATTCGTCGTCGTGGTTCAGGTGGCCGCCGTGCCGGTCGTTTCTGCGATCGCTTCGAAGGCTGACATCGCCGGTGAGGCGCTGTCGTGGCTGCGGATCGCGGTGATGGCCGCCCCGGCGATGCTGATTTCTCTGGCGGGCAACGGTTGGATGCGCGGAGTACAGGACACCCTGCGGCCGCTGCGGTATGTGGTTTGTGGCTTCACGGTGTCGGCGATACTGTGCCCGCTGCTGGTGTACGGCTGGCTCGGGCTGCCGCGGTGGGAACTGGCCGGGTCGGCCGTCGCGAACCTGGTGGGACAGTGGGCGGCGGCGCTGCTGTTCATTCGCGCGCTTCTTGTCGAACGCGTGCGGATCGGCCTGATGTGGCCGGTGTTGCGTGCCCAGGTCGTGATGGGTCGCGATCTGTTCATGCGTACCGTGGCCTTCCAGGCCTGCTACATCTCGGCGGCGGCGGTGGCTGCCCGATTCGGCGCAGCGGCGGTCGCCGCGCACCAGATCGTGCTGCAACTGTGGAACTTCTTGGCGCTGGTTCTCGATTCGCTTGCCATCGCGGCGCAGTCGCTGGTGGGCGCGGCGCTGGGGGCGGGGCAGGCCCAGTACGCAAAGGCGGTGGCATGGCGGGTGACCGCCTTCTCGGCGGTGGCGGCCACGGCGTTGTCGGCGGCGCTGGCCCTGGGCGCCACTGTGGTGCCGGGTCTGTTCACCACCGACCCGGCGGTGCGCGCGGCGATCGGTGTGCCGTGGTGGTTTCTGGTCGCGCAACTTCCGGTGGCGGGCTTGGTGTTCGGCCTCGACGGGGTACTGCTCGGCGCCGGCGACGCGAAGTTCATGCGGAACGCCACCGTGATCAGCGCGCTCGCCGGTTTCCTGCCGCTGATTTGGCTGTCGTTGGCGTTGCACTGGGGGCTCGCCGGGATCTGGGCCGGCTTGTCCACTTTCCTTCTGATGCGGTTGGCGTTCGTCGGGTGGCGGGCGTTCTCCGGTCGCTGGACCGTGCTCGGCACCGGTCAATGAATCTGGGAACGTCCCCGTTTCATCACAGCGTCGCGACCGGCGGCGATCTCGGCACTGCTGGCGCTGGAGCGTATCCACTCGGCGGCCGATAGCTGCTCAATCCTGAAGCTCGCGTGGGTCTGTGCGTCGTCGATACGGTGATACGACGCGAGCAGGGCGCGGACCGCGGCACGGTTGTTGCCCACGATCGACGCAGCGACACTTCTGGCCGCATCGAGCAGCTCGTCGTGAAGCACCACCTCCGTCACCAGCCCCGCCCGCAACGCGTCATAGGCGCCGAGGTAGTCGCCGGTCAGGCTCATCCGGTGGGCAAGCCCGCGGCCCACCGCCTGGGGCAGTCGCACCGACATGCCCCAGCTCGGCAGCAGACCGACACGGGCGTGTGTGTCGGCGAACCGGGCATTCTCCGAGGCGATGAGGATGTCACAGCACAGCGCCAACTCGAACCCGCCGGTCACCGCCACACCGTTGATCGCGCCGATGACGGGCTTGCTCATCGGCGGCCAGGCCGGTGACAGGTCGGGAATTCCGGCCGCGCCGTCCAGGCCGCCGGGAATCTCCTTGAGGTCGATGCCCGCACAGAACGCGGGATCGGCCCCCGTCAGGATCACCACGTCGACGTCGTCGTCGGCGTCCGCGTCGCGCAGGGCCGGAAACAGCTTGTCGCGCAGTTCCGTTGACAGGGCGTTGCGCACATCAGGACGGTTGAGGGTGAGCGTACGGACCCGGTCAGTGGTCTCGATCAGCAGCACATCGTCGTCGGCCACGCGCTTGAGCCTATCGTCGTGGTAGACGAGCGTGACGATTCTAGGGTTGGACCGCGTTGATGGCCATCTTGCCGGGGCCGGCGACCGCGACGCCGAGGTTGCCGGTGCCAAACGCAAAACTCTGTGCGCTGTGCGTGTGCAAGGTCTTGGAGCATCATTGTGCCGCCCGCAGATATGGTCGTCATATGTGCCGAAACATCACGGAATTGCGCGGACTGCAGCCCGCCGCCACCGGCGAAGAGATCGAGGCAGCGGCGCGCCAGTTCATCCGCAAGGTCAGCGGAATCACCCGGCCCTCGGCGGCCAACGCCGAAGCGTTCGAGGCGGCGGTAGCCGAGGCCACCGCGACCACAACGCGGTTGCTGGCCACGCTGCCGCCGCGCAAGCAGCCGCCGAAGACGGTGCCGCCGCTGCGCCGGCCGGAAGTGCGCCGGCGGCTCGGGGCATAACTATGCCGGCGATGAAGCGCTTGCGCGAAGAGCCAATCACCCCGAGCGCTTGCGGGAAGAGCAATTGACTCCGATGAACCCCGCGCTCAAAGAGTGGAGCGCGGTGGTACACGCGCTGCTGGATGGTCGCCAAACGGTGCTGCTGCGCAAAGGCGGCATCGGCGAGAAACGTTTCGAGGTTGCCGCCGAGCGGTTCTTGTTGTTTCCGACCGTGGCCCACAGCCATCGTCAGCGCGTACGCCCTGAACACCAGGGCTTGCTGCAACCGGCCGCCGAGGACAGCGGCGCCGAACATGTCGTAGTGCGCGCCGGGGCGAATGTTGTTGCCGCCATTGCTGTTTCACATGAAAACGGACTCGCCGACATTGCGCCACTGCACATTTGGACGGAAAGGTCAGTGCGCGAGGACCGGCTGGACTTCCGCCCCCGGCATCGGCTGACGGTACTCGTCGTTGCGGCATGCCCGCTGGTGCAACCGGTGCGTCTGTCCCGCAGGGCCGCCTACGCCGGGTGCACGAGTTGGGTGGATCTGCCCGTGGCACCGGACTGGGGCGCGCCGGTGCATGACGAACAGGCGCTACGCGGAGTCACCGAACGGGTCCGCCGCGCGGTCGGCTGACGGGCGCGGGGTCGTCGGCAGAACCAGCCGCGACGATCCTCGCGCCCCGTGGAACACCGTGTGGGTGGCGGCGACCAGTCGCCGCGCGGTGCTCGGCGGTTCGTCGGTGCCGAAATTGCGGCTGAACCGCGGATGAGCTCGAAGGTGTCAAGTCGAAGGTGTCGTCAAAAAATGACAGGTATCAGAACTTGTAGTAGGGCGCCAGTTGCTGGGCGCGCATCATGTTCTCCGCCGGGCAGTCTACGTCGGGGTTCGAATAGATCGGCGAGAAGAACAGCGACTGCTGGATGACGCCGTAGCTGGTCTTGAACATGACCATGCA
>JAFAWC010000107.1 GCA_019242135.1 Mycobacteriaceae bacterium
CTGCAGGAGCCTGCACGTCTCCTCGACCGTGACCGGCTGCTCGGGGATGAGGATGACGTCGGCGCCGCCGGCGATGCCGCTCGTCACCGCGATCCAGCCGGCGTGGCGTCCCATCACCTCGACGACCATGACGCGGTTGTGCGACTCGGCGGTCGTGTGCAGCCGGTCGATCGCCTCGGTCGCGATCGAGACCGCGGTGTCGAAGCCGAACGTGTAGTCCGTGCCGGAAAGGTCGTTGTCGATCGTCTTCGGCACCCCGACGACGGGAACGTTCTCTTCGGAGAGCCAGTGCGCAGCGGTCAGCGTGCCTTCGCCGCCGATCGGGATCAGCACGTCGATGCCGTTGTCATCGAGCGTCTGCTTGATCTGGTCCAGTCCGGCGCGCAGCTTGTCCGGGTGCACCCGCGCTGTGCCGAGCATCGTGCCGCCCTTGGCCAGCAACCGGTCGTTGCGGTCGTCGTTTTGCAACTGGACCCGCCGGTCCTCGAGCAGCCCGCGCCACCCGTCCTGGAAGCCCACGACCGATGAGCCGTATCGGGAGTCGCATGTGCGTACCACCGCGCGGATCACCGCGTTCAACCCGGGGCAGTCGCCGCCGCCGGTGAGTATTCCGATGCGCATGTGCCTATCTTCCCCCTTGTCGCCGGCAAGGGCAGGCGCAATCAGATCGCCGTCGGCAGCGGCCCGCGGGCCGCCTCATATGCGGCGCCCACCCGGTACAGCCGGTCATCGGCCAGCGCGGGCGCCATGATCTGCAGGCCGACCGGCAGCGAGTCGTCCGGCGAGAGTCCCGACGGCACTGACATCCCGGCGTGCCCCGCGAGATTCAGCGGCAGGGTGCACAGGTCGAATAGATACATCGCGAGCGGGTCGTCGACCTTCTCCCCCAGCCGGAACGCCGTCGTCGGCGTGGCAGGCGAGACCAGCACGTCAACGCGTCGATACGCCTCGTCGAGATCGCGCGCGATCAGCGTGCGGACCTTCTGGGCGTGGTTGTAGTACGCGTCGTAGTATCCGGCGGACAGCGCGTATGTGCCGATCATGATGCGGCGCTTGACTTCTGGGCCGAAACCGGCGGCGCGTGTCAGTGCCATCACTTCCTCGGTGGTGTGCACGCCGTCGTCGCCGACGCGCAGCCCGTACCGAACACCGTCGAACCGGGCGTGATTCGACGACACCTCCGACGGCAGGATCAGGTAGTAGGCCGCCAGTGCGTACTCGAAATGGGGGCACGACACCTCGCTCACCTCGGCGCCCAGTGCGGTCAGTTGCTCGACGGCCGCGTTGAACGACTCCAGCACCCCGGATTGGTAGCCGTCGCCGCGCAACTGGCTGACCACCCCGACCCGAACGCCGGAAAGGTCGCCCGCGGCGCCGGCGCGCGCCGCGGCGACGAGGTCGGGCACCGGAGACTCCACAGACGTGGAGTCGCGCTGATCATGGCCGGCGATCACCGTGTGCAGGAGCGCGGTGTCGAGCACGGTGCGCGCACACGGGCCACCCTGATCCAGCGACGACGCGCAGGCGACCAGCCCATAGCGAGACACCGTGCCGTAGGTGGGTTTCACACCGACCGTCGCGGTCAGCGCGGCGGGCTGGCGAATCGAGCCACCAGTGTCCGAACCGATCGCCAGCGGCGCCTGGAAGGCGGCCAGCGCCGCCGCGCTGCCGCCCCCGGATCCGCCCGGCACCCGCTCGACGTCCCACGGGTTGTAGGTCGGGCCGTACGCCGAGTTCTCCGTGGAGCTGCCCATCGCGAACTCGTCCATGTTGGTCTTGCCGAGGATCGGTATCCCGGCCGCGCGCAGTTTGACGGTCACCGTCGCGTCGTACGGCGAGCGCCAGCCCTCCAGGATCTTCGAGCCGCACGTCGTCGGCATGTTCCTGGTCGTGAACACGTCCTTGAGCGCGAGCGGGACCCCCGTCAGTGCCGACACCGGTGCCTCGCCCGCGGCCAGCGCCGCATCCACGCGGGCGGCATCGGCCAGCGCCTGCTCCCCGGCGACGTGCAGAAACGCGCGATACCGCCCGTCGGTGGCCTCGATCTGGTCCAGGTGGGCCCGCGTCACCTCGACCGACGACGTCTCCCCGCTCGCGATCGCGGCGGCCAGCGTCGCCGCATCGAGCCGGATCAGCTCCGTCACTGCGGCTCGCCCAAGATGCGCGGCACCGCGAACCGGCCGTCGATCGCCGCCGGCGCCCCGGCCAGCGCCTCCTCGGACGTCAGACACGGCTCGACAGCATCGGCACGGGTCACGTTGACGTCCTTGAGCGGGTTGCCGGTCGGCTTGACGTCGGTGACGTCGACGGATTGCACCTGGCTGACGTGGCCAAGAATCGCGTCGAGTTGCCCCGCGAAGCTGTCCAGCTCCGCGTCGGTCAGCGCGAGGCGCGCCAGCTTCGCCAGCCGGGCAACGTCGTCGCGGGAGATCGCAGCCACGTTCGAAGAGCCTAGTGGGCCGGTGCTCGCCGCTTCGCGCGAGCGCTGATCGCCACCGCCCTGCTCAGCGCGGCCTGCTGTGCGACAGTGTTGCCCGTGCCCTCATATCTGCTCAGGGTCGCGCTGGTCGACCGGCCCGGCAGCCTCGGCTCGCTCGCCGTGGCTCTTGGGTCGGTCGGCGCCGACATCCTGTCGCTCGACGTCGTCGAACGGACGTCGGGCGTCGCGATCGACGACCTGGTCGTGGAGCTGTCGCCCGGCGCGATGCCCGACACGCTGATCACCGCGGCCGAAGCGCTCAACGGCGTCCGGGTGGACAGCATCCGGCCGCACACCGGGCTGCTCGAGGCGCACCGCGAGCTCGAACTTATCGATCACGTCGCCGCCGCCGGGCCGGACCAGCTGGCCAAATTGCAGATGCTCGCCGACGAGGCGCCACGGGTGCTGCGGGTCGGCTGGTGCACGGTGATCCGTCTGCACGACCACGGGTTCGAGCGCATCGTCGGCAGTCCCGGCGCGCCGGAGACCGTCACCGATTCGGCGCCGTGGCTGCCGCTCGAAGAACCGACCGCACTCGACGGCTCGGCCGACTGGGTGCCGCGGGTGTGGCGTGACATGGACATGACGTTGGCCGCCGCGCCGCTGGGTGACCCGAGGTGCGCGCTGATGCTCGGCCGCCCCGGCGGCCCCGATTTCCGCCCGTCGGAGGTGGCGCGGCTGGGTTATCTGGCTGGCATCGTGGCAACGATCTTGCGTTAGCACCCTCACCCCCGGTCGACGGCCATCGGCCGAAACGCCTAGCGGCGCATTATGCGCGCGCCCGTGCATACGCATCGCGCGGCGGTCACTATCGGCGATTTCGCCGATGTTTTGCGGCTCGTCGTCGCCGGATGCTGGCTAGCATGAGCGTGACTGACTGGAGCGACGTGAGCGAGCTGCCGACCGGAACGGTGACGTTGCTTTTGGCCGACGTCGAGGGCTCGACGCGCCAGTGGGAGACCCAGCCTGAGGAGATGGCCGGCGCCATCGGGCGCCTCGATGTGGCGGTGACCGATGCGGTCGCCGCCCACGACGGCGTCCGCCCCGTGGAGCAGGGCGAGGGCGACAGCTTCGTGATCGCGTTTGGTCGCGCGTCCGACGCGGTCGCCTGTGCACTTGATTTGCAGCGCACGCCGCTGGCCCCGATCCGACTGCGCATCGGCGTGCACACCGGCGAGGTGCGGCTGCGCGACGAGGGCAATTACATCGGCCCGACGATCAACCGGACCGCACGGCTGCGCGACCTGGCGCACGGCGGCCAGACGGTGTTGTCGGCCACCACAAGCGATTTGGTGCTCGACGCACTCCCACCGGGTGTCTGGCTGAGCGACCTGGGCAGTCACCGGTTGCGGGATCTGCCGCGACCGGAGCGCGTCGTGCAGCTGTGCCACCCCGACCTGCGCAACGACTTCCCGCCGTTGCGCACGCCCAGCACCGTTGCCGCCAATAATCTTCCGGCACAGCTCACCAGTTTCGT
>JAFAWC010000282.1 GCA_019242135.1 Mycobacteriaceae bacterium
CACCTCCTTCCCGTGATCTGAACAACCCGCGCTGTCAGGGCGGGGACGTGGGATATTTCCCACGTCCCCACCGGTTTTTCAATCGGCGGGTCTATCGGCCGGCCGGCGTGGCGGCGAGCAGCGCATCACGCAGCTGGTTGTTCGCGGCCGTGAGGTCGTCGGTGAATTGCTGCTGATTCAAGTTCCCGGCCTGCGCGGCGCGGGTGTATTGCGCGGTCAAATCCCTAATCGTCTGGGCATACTGTGCGATGGCGGGGTTGTCGACGCCGCCGGGTCCCGGGAGCGGGTCGGCCATTACCGCGCCCGCGGGGCCGGCCACGGCCAGAGCGCCGGCCGCTAGTGCCGCCCCGATCATCCGTCGTGCCCACGTCGCGCGCCGCGCTTCATGTGTAGCCATGTTCCGAACCTCCTGCGCCCTTAACCGGGACATTAGCAAGCCCATTCGACCAGCATGAAGGTTCGCGGAATGTCCACGCGACACTCCGACGGCCGCCCGACCGGGAGGTCGCCGTCGCTACACTCGCGATGTGAAAAGGGCGACGTGAAAAGAGTGTTGTGGTGACTGTTGATCCGCGGACGCCCGTTATCGTCGGTGTCGGGCAAGCCGCCGAACGCATCGATGACCCCGGGTACCACGCCATGTCTGCGGTCAACCTGGCCGCGGCGGCCGCGCAGGCCGCGCTCGACGACTGCGGCGCAGACGCCACCCGGGTCGCCACCGCGATCGACATCGCCGCGGGGATCCGCCAATTCGAGAATTCCAGCCCGTACAGCTCGGCGCCGCTGGGCAATTCGACGAACTACCCCCGCTCCGTCGCGCGGCGCGTCGGCGCCAAACCGCCGCGGGCGATTCTCGATGCGGTCGGCGGGCAGGGACCCCAGCGCCTAATCACGGAGCTCGCCGCAACCATCGCCGCCGGACGTGCCGAGGTCGCGCTGGTGTTCGGGTCGGATGCCACCTCGACCACCCGTCACTTCGCGAATGCTCAAGAGAAACCTGAATTTTCCGAAACGGTCGATGGTCAGCTTGAGGACCGGGGGTTCGGCCTGGAGGGCCTGGTGATGCGCCACACCGCGATCCACGGCCTGGTCGACGCGCCGACGCAGTACGCGCTTTTGGAGAACGCGCGCCGGGCGCGTCTGCCGCTGAGTCCGGCCGAATATACCCTGCGCATGGCCGAGCTGTTCGCGCCGTTCACCCGGGTGGCCGCCAAGAACCCGTTCGCCGCTTCACCAGTCGAACGCAGCGCCGAGGAACTGGTCACGGTCGGCGAGCGCAACCGGATGATCGCCGATCCGTATCCGCGGCTTCTGGTGGCCCGCGACCAGGTCAATCAGGGCGCCGCGGCACTGCTGATGTCGGTGGCCGCCGCTCGCAGGTTGGCTGTGCCCGAACAGAAGTGGGTGTATTTGCGCGGGCACGCCGACCTCAACGAGCAAGCACTGACCGAGCGCATCGACCTGGGCCGGGCACCGTCGGCGCCGATGGCTGTGTGCGAGGCGCTCGCGATGGCCGGGATCGATCTGGACGACGTCGCCACGTTCGACCTCTATAGCTGCTTTCCGATTGCGGTGTTCAACGTCTGCGACGGGGTTGGCCTGGCACCCAACGATCCGCGCGGGCTCACGCTTACCGGGGGCTTACCGTACTTCGGTGGGGCCGGCAATAACTATTCCATGCACGGAATCGCCGAGACCATGCTCGCAATGCGAAGCACCCCAGGCCAATTCGGCCTCGTCGGCGCCAACGGCGGCATCCTGTCCAAATACTCGGTCGGCGTGTACTCGACGACACCGGGGGAGTGGGCCGCCGACCGCAGCCCGCAGTTGCAGGAGCAAATCGACGGCTGGCCGAAGACGCCGTTCACCGAACATCCCGACGGGCTCGCCACGATCGAGACTTACACGGTGCGCAACGACGGCGGCCGTCGCACCGGGGTGATCTTCGGACGCTTGGAATCCGACGGCAGTCGGTTCCTGACCAACACGGTCGACGGCGACGATGAGCTCCTGGCCGCGTTGACCGATACCGACCCGATCGGAGCGCGGATATCGGTGCGGTCGTACGACTATGGCAACCGCGCCGTGCTGATCACCTAGACCCGGTGCTAAACCGCGGCCGCGAGCTTCCCGGCCAGTCGCTCGACGTACGCCGCGACTTCGTCCTCGCTCCGGTCGGGCAGCCCGAAGAGCACCTCGGTGACCCCGAGCTCGGCCCAGCGGGCCAGTTTCTCGGGAATCGGCTTGAAGTCGAGGGCCACGACTTGCGGCGCACCCTCGCGGCCGGCCCCAGCCCACACGTCGTGAAGCAGCCGGACAGGTTCGTCGATCTCGATGTCACGCGGAGTGGTGATCCACCCGTCGGCACTGCGCGCAATCCATCTGAAGTTCTTCTCGGTGCCCGCCGCACCGACGAGCACCGGAATGTGCGACTGTACCGGCTTGGGCCACGCCCAGCTGGGCCCGAAATTGACGAACTCGCCGTCGTACGCGGCTTCCTCCTCGGTCCACAGCGCCCGCATGGCCTCGAGGTACTCGCGCAGCGCGGTGCGCCGGCGACCGGCGGGGACCCCGTGGTCGGCGAGCTCGTCGGTGTTCCAGCCGAATCCGACGCCGACGCTGACCCGCCCGCCGGACAAATGGTCCAGCGTGGCAATGGATTTGGCCAACGTGATCGGGTCGTGCTCGACGGGCAGGGCCACCGCGGTCGACAACCGGATCCGCGAGGTCACCGCGCACGCCGTGCCCAGGCTGACCCACGGATCCAGCGTGCGCAAGTAGCGGTCATCGGGCAGCGAAGCATCACCGGTCGTCGGGTGCGCGGCCTCTCGCTTGACCGGGATGTGGGTGTGTTCGGGCACGTAGAAGGTGCGAAAACCGTGGTCTTCGGCCAGCTTGGCGGCCGCCGCGGGCGTGATGCCGCGGTCGCTGGTGAACAGAACGAGCCCGTAGTCCATGCCGAGGATTAGAACGTGTTCTAGTCAGTGATTGCAACCCATCGGTGGCGGCCCAGCCCGGTCAG
>JAFAWC010000447.1 GCA_019242135.1 Mycobacteriaceae bacterium
CAACGCGGTCTGTGGTTCGAGGAGTTCGAGCCCGGTGTGCGGTACCTGCACCGGCCCGGCCGGACGATCACCGAGGCCGACAACGTGTTGTTCACCACGCTGACGATGAACACGCAGGCGCTGCACCTGGATGCGGCTTTCTCGGAGAACCAGGCGCCGTTTCACCAGCGGCTAGTGAACTCGATGTTCACGTTGTCCACCCTGGTCGGACTGTCGGTTGCGCAGCTGACGCAGGGCACGATCGTGGGCAACCTCGGCTTCTCCGAAATCACCTTTCCGCGACCCCTGTTCCACGGCGACACGCTGTATGCCGAAACGCTGGTGGCCGACAAGCGCTTGTCACGGACGCGCCAAGGGGAGGGGATCGTCACGTTCAACCACGTCGGCCGCAACCAGCACGGCGACGTCGTCGCTACCGCGACGCGAAAGACGATGGTGCGCACGAAACCCGGCGATGAGCCGCTTGCGCGAAGAGAATCAGGCAGCGATGAGCCGCTTGCGGGCAGAGCGTCGGGCAACGAAGCATCATGACGCTGGATAAGGTCGGTCCGGCCTGGCTATTCTGCCCGGCGGACCGCCCGGAACGCTTCGCGAAGGCCGCCGCTGTTGCCGACGTGGTGATCCTTGACCTCGAAGACGGAGTGGCGGCTGCCGATAGGGAGTCCGCACGCGCCGCATTGGTCGACTCCCCCCTGGACCCTGCGAAGACGGTCGTGCGGGTCAACGCCGCGGTCACCGACGACTACCACGCCGACTTGAAGACCGTGGCACGCACCGACTACACCACGGTAATGCTGCCGAAATGCGAAGGCGCTCAACAGGTCAAGGCGCTCGAGCCGCTCCAGGTGATCGTGTTGGTCGAGACGCCGCTGGGGGCGGTGACGGTCGCCGAAAGCGTACAAGCGGACAACGCCGTCGGGGTGATGTGGGGCTCCGAGGATCTGTTCGCCGCGCTCGGGGGGACCGCGAACCGCAATCCGGACGGGACACTGCGCGACGTCGCGCGGCATGTGCGGTCGGTGTCGCTGCTGGCCGCCAAGGCGTATTCACGGCTGGCGTTGGATTCGGTGTACCTCGACATCAACGATCTTGACGGACTGCGCGCGGAGGTCGACGACGCCGTCGCGGTCGGC
Organism: Mycobacteriaceae bacterium; assembly: GCA_019242135.1. Taxonomy (GTDB): domain Bacteria; phylum Actinomycetota; class Actinomycetes; order Mycobacteriales; family Mycobacteriaceae; genus Mycobacterium. Next base: position 1,134 of record JAFAWC010000447.1, read on the forward strand.
TTTGACGCGAAGGTCGCCATCCATCCCAGCCAGCTGCCCGTGATTCGAGCCGGCTACACGCCGACGCCAGACCAACTGGATTGGGCCCGCGGAGTATTGGCCGCCGCGCAGGACCGCCGCGGGGTGTTCGAACTGGACGGGATGATGATCGACATGCCCGTACTGCGCCGCGCCCGCCACATCCTCAGGCTCGGCGAACGATGACCGCGCCCCAGTGGCGCAGGTTCGCCGATACCGCGGCCGCTCGCCATGGTGCGCCCCGAGGTGATTACAACGATTTGTGGCAGTGGTCGGTCGACAAGCCGGCCCGTTTCTGGCGGGCGATATGGGACTACTTCGACGTCGGTCGCGGAGGCGGGGAGCTCGGCGATGACGACACCGCTGTGCTCGCCGATGCCTCGATGCCGGGAGCGCAATGGTTTCCGAGCGTAGAGCTGAACTACGTGGACCTCGTCCTGCGCCACACCCACCAACCCGGCGCCGCGATCGTCGGTGTGGACGAGTCGGGTTCGCGCACCGAGATCAGCTGGAAAGAACTGGCGGGTCAGGTGGGTGCCCTCGCGGCCGAACTGCGCCGTCTCGGTGTCGAACAGGGTGACAGGGTCGCCGCATACCTGCCCGACGTCGCTGAGGCGATGGTCGCTGTGTTGGCCACCGCATCGTTGGGCGCTGTGTGGTCGTCGTGCGGGCAGGACTACGCGCCCGAAGGCGCCGCCGCGCGGCTGTCGCAGCTCGACCCGAAGGTCTTGGTCAGCGCGAACGGCTACCGATACAACGGACGGTGGATCGACAAGCGGGCCCACACGGCCGAGCTGTGCACGCTGCTGGGCGACCCGCATCTCATCGTCGTCGACAGCGACGATTACCGGCAGGTGATCGCCGAACCGACGGACCCGGATGTCAGGGCCGTGCCCTTCAACCACCCACTGTGGGTGCTGTTCAGCTCCGGCACCACCGGCCGCCCCAAAGGCATCGTGCACGGCCACGGCGGAATGATTCTGGAACATCTCAAAGCCGTTGGCCTGCAAGCTGATCTGGGCAGCGACGACATCTTCTTCTGGCAGACCGCGCTGAGCTGGATGATGTGGAACTTTCGGTTGTCCGGCCTGCTGTGCGGTGCGACTGTCATGTGTTACAGCGGCCACCCCCTGTACCCGGACGCCGACCGGCTCTGGCAACTGGTCGCCGACGAGGGGGTCACGTACTTCGGCACCAGCCCGGGTCACCTGCTGGCGTCGCGCAAGGCAGATCTCACGCCGGGCTCCGCCCACAACCTCAGCCGGCTTCACACCATCGGCAGCACCGGCTCGCCGCTGGCCGCAGATCTTTTCGAATGGGTTGGCTCCCATGTCGGTAAGGAGGTGATGGTGTCCTCGATCAGCGGTGGGACAGATGTCTGCACGGCCTTCGCCGGCGGAACACCTGGCGTGCCGACCCGCCCCGGAGAATTGGCGGCACGCTACCTCGGCGTCGCCCTGCAGTGCTGGTCACCGGATCGTCAGCCGCGCATCAACGAGGTCGGAGAACTCGTGATCACCGAACCGATGCCGTCCATGCCGGTTGGCTTTTGGCAGGACGAGGACGGAACCAAGTATCGCGCAGCCTATTTCGCGCATCACTGGGTAGACGGTCCGGCCCCGTGCGTGTGGCGGCACGGCGACTGGGTCACGCTCACCGAGCGGGGGTCGCTGATCATTCACGGCCGAAGCGACGCGACGCTCAACCGCCATGGCATCCGGATGGGGTCGGCGGACATCTATGAGGTCGTGGAGGGGATCGCCGAAGTCAACGAGGCGTTCGTGCTCGGCGTTGACGGGCCGGACAGCTTGTATTGGATGCCGCTGTTCGTCGTGATGACCCCCGGTAGCCGGCTGGACAACGGACTGCGCGCCAAGATCTGCGCGGAAATTCGCTCAAGGTTGTCGCCGCGCCATGTGCCCGACGAGATCATCGAAGCCCCCGGTATCCCGCACACCCGCACCGGCAAGAAGCTAGAGGTTCCGATCACCGGCATTCTCGCCGGACGCGCCGACGTCGCCGTTGATCCGCGGTCAATCGACAACCCCGATCTGCTCGGGTGGTATCGCGAGCAGGGCCGTGCGCACCAGTGGTAGCCCGGCTCACCCGAGGTGCTCGTCAAAGAAGGCGAGGATGCGCCGCCACGCGTCCTCGGCCTCCGGCTCCGAATAGGCCAAGCCAGCGATTCGTTCGACAATCTTGACGGCCGACGGGGTGGGGAAGTCGTTCATGAAGCTATGCCCGACCTCCGGGTATTCCTTGACATCGTGAGGCACGCCGCCGTCGGCTAACAATGCCTTCAACGTGGCCGCCGTGTTGGGGGCCAGCATGCGATCCATGGCCCCATAGCTGGCCACCACCGGGCATGCCCGGCGCAGCGCATCTGTGTCGGCGGGCATCATGCCGTAATTCGGTGCGGCAGCGTCGAAGACGCCATGGGTGGCCAGCAGCAGACAGAATCCGCCGCCCATGCAGAATCCGACGATCCCGACCCGTCCCGTGCACCGCTCGTCGGCCGCCAGATGCTCGCGGGCCGCGGCCAGGTCATCGACCGCGACACCGAGCCCTCGCCTGAGCGACGTGAAAGTGCTGACCACGCAATGCAGCTTGTGACCACGGCGGTACAGCGCCGGCGCCAGCGCGAGATAACCGTTGGAGGCGAAGCGGTCGGTGATGCGGCGCACATCCGCCGTCATCCCCAGTGCGTCATGGACCACCACTACACCCGGCCACGGGCCGTGGCTCACCGGAACCGCTTGGTAGCCGGGCAAAGGCCCGGCGGGGCAGGCGTAGGAAATGTCTGGCACTGATTCGATGTCGCGAGACCCGCGGGTGACGCGCTCAGACCGTCAGGACGGTCGCCGCCGCGGTGCCCGGAGCGCCGTACACCTGCGCGAAGCCGACCCGCGGCGCCCCGGGGACCTGACGGTCGCCCGCCTGTCCGCGCAACTGCCGCACCAGCTCGTGGACCTGCCGCAAGCCCGACGCGCCGATCGGTTCGCCGTTGGCGATCAATCCCCCGTCGGTGTTCACCGGCATGGGACCGGCGATCTCGGTGGCGCCGTCCGCCAGCAGTTTCTCCTGCTCCCCGTCCGCGCAGAACCCGGCTTCGGCCATGTGGATCACCTCGGCGCCGGCGTCGGTGTCCTGTAGCTGGATGACGTCGACGTCATCCGGTGCGACACCGGCCCTTTCGAATGCCGCGCGCGACGCGTAGACCGTCGGGGACACATCCTCATCGAGAGGGGCCGACGTCGCATGCACCTCGTAGGCGCCGTAGCGGCGGGTGCGGATCTCAGCCGCTCTCAGATATACCGGCTTTGCGGTGAAGCGATGCGCGATGTCTGCCCGGCACATGATCACGGCCGCGGCGCCTTCATCGGGCGCACAGAACATGTACTGGGTCAGCGGGTAGTTCAGTACCGGCGAGTTGAGGATTTCTTCCTCGGAAATCGGCTTGCGCCGGAAGGCGTTCGGGTTGAGGGCGCCGTTGCGGAAGTTCTTCGCCGCCACTTTGGCGAGGGTCTCTTGCGAGATGCCGTGATTGTGGAGGTACCGGTTGGCCTTCATGCCAAAGAACTTGGTCGTGACGAATTGTCCATTTTCCGCGTACCACTGCGGCAGCGCCAGTTTGGCGGGATCGTCGGTGAAGGCGCCACGTGGATGTTTGTCCATGCCGACCGCGATGCCGATGTCGTACTTGCCCAGCCGGATCGTGTCGGCGCACACCTGGGTGGCGGTGGCCGCAGTCGCGCAGGCGTTGAACACGTCGGTAAAGGGGATCCCGGTAAGCCCGACGAGGCGGGTCACCGCGTCGGGGTTGCTCACCTCGTAGCTGCCGCCGACGCCGAATTGGATGTCTTTCCACTCGAGCCCCCCATCGTCAAGAGCCGCCTGGATCGCCTCCGCGCCCATCTGCATCGCGGTCTTGTCGAACCTGCCGAAGGGGTGGATGCCTACACCGATGATCGCGACGTCACTCATAGGAAAAACTCCTCTTGCTCTACACCGGACGGAAGGCGAAGGTCACAATTTCGTTGCCATCGTCGTCCGTGGTGAACGGGACCATCGTCAGCTCGACGTCCATGCCGAACCGAAGCTTTTGCGGATCGTTTTCGGTGAGTCGCCCCTCGACGCGGATCACGTCCTCCAACTGAACCAGGCCGACCCCGAACGGGACAAAGTCCTTTCCGGTCGCGCCGGCATACGGCGGACCCGGCGGGAACCCCTGGGTGGTCCACGCCACAAGCGTTCCGCGCCGCGGCAGCAGAACCTCCGACATGTCGGCGGCGCTGCACCGTGGGCAGTGGTTTTGCGTCGGGAACGCTGTGGCACCGCACGCACCGCAGTTACTGCCGATGAGCTGTGGGTTCTCGTCGGGCCACGTCGAGATGTCGGGTGCGAGCGCCTTCTGCATCAAGCGATCCTCCAGGGCGGGCCAATAACGCGCTTACGAAAGCGTACAATGCCATTACTCATAAATGGAAATCATGTTCTCGCACGAGGTCCGAGGATGTAGTGCCCGTCGGCGGCATCGTGGTACCAGCCCGCTGCCGCAGCGGTTCCGCCGTCGACGTGCAGGGTATGGCCGGTGACGTATGAACTCAGTTCTGAGGCAAGGAACACGGCGGCGCCGGCCATCTCGTCGACGTGGCCCAGCCGGCCCATCGGAATCATCAGGCTTGCGCGTTCCTCGAACCCCGGCTCGGCGATAGCCAAAATGCCCTCGGTGACCGTCACGTCGGGCGCCAGGCCGTTCACCCGGATTCCGTGCGGAGCGAGTTCGAGCGCCGCGGTTTTGGTGAAGTTCACTACGCCGGCCTTGGCCGCGGCGTAGGCGGCATACCCAGGCGCGGCGCGGATCCCCTCGATCGAGGTGACATTGATGATGCTGCCGCCCTGTTCGGAGTCGCGCATGGCTCGGGCCACGCGTTGAGTGCACAGCAGCACGTGCGTCAGATTCGAGCGAATCAGCGCATCCCATCCGTTGGGGGTGGTGTCAAGCAGCGGCGACAGGAACACGCCGCCGGCGTTGTTGACCAGGATGGTGGGCACACCGAGTGCTTCGACGGTGCCGGCCAGCGCAGTGTCGACTTGATCGGCGTCGCGGACGTCGGTGATACAGGCGAGTCCTTCGGTCTCGGCGGCCGCCGACTCGGCGGCGGCCGGGTTCTGCTCCCAGATCGCGACCTTGGCCCCGAATTCCGCGAACGCTGTCGCGATGCCGCGGCCGATGCCCGAGCCGCCGCCGGTGACGACCGCCACCCGGCCGGTCAACGACACCGCGTCGCGGCTCAACACCATCGCAATACCATCAGGTTTCCGCAATCACGCGTTCACCGAAACTGTCTATCGCCTCCAGCGTGTGCGTGAGGTCGTCGCCGGGCAACGACACCTGCGTCCACGTCACGCCGATCGCCGCCAGTTTGTCGAGCCCGGTCAGATAGGTGTCGGCGTTGAAACTCGATCGCCCGGGGCTGCCGCCGCTGAAGTTGCTGAAACTGATGTCGATGCATGACCAGTCGCGCCCGGCCTCGTCGACGCGGCGACGCAGGTCGTCGATGCCGTCACGGAGCCGTTCGATGCTGTCCATCGCGGCCGTTGCGGCGGTTGCGGCCAGGGCGGCGGGCGCGGGGAACGGGCACCAGCCCTGGCCGTGCGCGGCGACTCGTCGGCGGGCTCGGGCCGTGTTGCCGCCGACCCAAATGGGCGGGTGGGGGCTGCTCGCCGGTCGGGGATGAGCAGTGATGCCCCGCGCGTTGAAGTGCCGGCCCTCGAAGGTGACGTCGTCGGTGGTCCAGATGGACCGGATCACCTCCAGTCCCTCGTCGAGAAGGTCGTTTCGTTCATCGAAATCGACTCCGAGCGCGAAGAACTCGCGCTTGAGGTAGCCAGCGCCGACCGCGAGTGTGAACCGGCCGCCCGAGAGAAGATCGAGCGTCGCACCGGCCTTGGCCACCAGGAACGGATTGCGATACGGCAGCACCACGATGTTCGGTATCAGCCGAAGCGTCGTCGTCGCGGCGGCGGCGAAGCCCATCGCGACGAATGGATCAAGGGCATCGTGTCCACCCGCCTCGAGCCAGCGCTGCGTCGGTGCCGGATGGTCGGTGAAGCCGAAGCCGTGGAAACCCGCCGCTTCGGCGGCCGCGGCGACCTGCGCGATACCCGGTCCGGAGACCAGCTGCCGGTTGTACGGGTGGCTGATGATCGGGTACGTGATCGCGAAGCGCATCTGGCCCCTGTCCTGGTACCGCCGCCGCGGACGGGTACGTCATTATCCTCAGATGATAACGTCATTCTCATGTGTCAGTGCCGATACTGTTTCTGCCGGATTGCGGGTACCGCGCGCCGACCCGACGCATCATTACCTCTATGACGCCGCCGTCCCTGCTCGTGCCCGACGACGGCCTGCCCCGCGGCGTGCAGGGAGCCGCCGATCCGAGGTTCGCCGGCGTCATCCGGTTGTTCGCCCAGCTGTTCCCGGGTAGGCGGTTCGGTGGTGGCGCGCTGTCGGTGTACATCGATGGTCAGCCGGTGGTCGACGTCTGGACGGGCTGGTCGGACCGCGCCGGCGAGGTGCGGTGGGGCCCCGACACGGGCGCGATGGTGTTCTCCGCAACGAAGGCGCTGGCATCAACGGTCATTCACCGGCTCGTCGACCGCGGCCTGCTGGCCTACGACGAACCCGTCGCCGCATACTGGCCGGAGTTCGGAGCGAACGGGAAGTCCGACATCACCGTGCGCGACGTGCTACGCCACCGAAGCGGTCTGTCGCACCTGAAAGGTGTGAGCAAGACCGAACTGATGGACCACATCTTGATGGAGGAACGGCTCGCCGCCGCGCCGCCCGATCATCTGAAAGGTGCACCGGCCTATCACGCCTTGACTTACGGTTGGCTGCTCTCCGGGCTGGCCCGCTCGGTGACGGGCAAAGGAATGCGGGAGCTGATCCGGGCCGAGGTGGCACGGCCGCTGAACACCGACGGCTTGCACCTCGGTCGCCCGCCCGCCGGTGCCCCGACCACGGTCGCCCAGATCCTGGCGCCGCAGAGCACCAGAGCCAATCCCCTGTTCAACTTGGTCGCGCCGAAAGTTGCCGGGCTACCGTTCTCCGGTGCTCTCGGTTCGATGTACTTCCCGGGCATCAAATCCTTTGTGCAGGGCGAGATTCCGTTTCTCGACGGCGAGATCCCGGCGGCCAACGGCGTGGTCACCGGCCGCGGCCTGGCCAAGATGTACGCCGCACTCGCCAACGACGGCCGAATCGACGGACGCCGTTTCCTGTCCTCTGAACTGGCGCGCAGCCTCACGGGAAAGCCGAAGGTGAGACCCGACCTGAACATGGTCGTACCATTGCCGTTTCATCTCGGCTATCACGAATCGCCGGTACCCGGCTTGTTGAAGGGCTTCGGTCACGTCGGTTTGGGCGGGACCATCGGCTGGGCGGATCCGGAGACCGCCAGCTCGTTTGCCTATGTCCACAACCGGCTGCTGACGCCGATGCTGTTCGACATGGCGTCATTCGCCGTGTTGGCGCGGCCATTGCGCACTGCCATCAGCGCCGCACGCATGTCCGGCGCCCATCCGGTGCCGCAGTTCGGCGCTGCCTACCCCAAGCCGGCGAAAAAGACCGCCGTCAAGCGACGGGCGGCACCGGCGCGGGCTCAGGGCGCGGCCGCCTCGGGCGCATAGCCCCAGGTGCCCTTGGTCTCCAGATACTCCTCAAAGCCGAACTCGCCCCATTCGCGACCGTTGCCGCTGCGCTTGAAGCCGCCGAAGGGCGCATTCACGTCGAACGCGTGATTGATGGCCACCGACCCGGCGCGGATTCGGCGTGACAAGGCGCGCGCCGCATCAAGGTCGGCCCCAGAGACATATCCGGCGAGGCCGTAGTCGGTGTCATTGGCGATGTCGACGGCTTGATCGAGATCGTCATAGCCGAGCATGCACAGCACCGGCCCGAAGATCTCCTCCCGCGCGATCGTCATGTCGTTGGTGACCCCCGCGAAGACGGTGGGTTTGACGTAGTAGCCGTTGTCCAGTCCATCCGGGCGACCCGGGCCACCGGCGACCACGGTGGCGCCCTCGTCGAGACCCGTCTGAATGAGGCCCTCCACCTTTTCAAACTGCGCCCGGGAAGCCACCGGTCCGATGGCGGTCTTGTCGTTGGGATCACCAACGCGCACCCGCCCGGCGGTCTCACGCGCAATGGCGATGGCTTCGTCCATCCGAGCGTTCGGTACGAGCATCCGTGACGGCGCATTGCAGCTCTGGCCGGAATTGACCATCATCGCGGCCACGCCGCCGGCCACGCTCTGCGCGAAGTTGTCGTCGTCGAGCACAATGTTCGGGCTCTTACCGCCAAGCTCCTGGGTCACCCGCTTCACCGTCGCCGCCGCGTTCCTGGCGACGTCGATGCCTGCACGGGTCGAACCCGTGAACGACACCATGTCGATATCGGGATGACTTGACAACGCCGCGCCCACACCCGCGCCGTCGCCGTGGACGAGGTTGTACACCCCGGCGGGGACTCCTGCGGAGTGCAGGATCTCGGTGAAAATCTGGCCCGAGTACGGCGCGATCTCCGACGGCTTCAAGATCATCGTGCATCCGGTAGCCAGCGCCGGGTAAACCTTCACCGCAATCTGGTTGAGGGGCCAGTTCCACGGCGTGATGAGGCCGCACACCCCGATCGGCTCCTTCACCAGCAGCGTCGCTCCGTGCGGTTCTTCAAACTTGAAGTTCTTCAGCACGTCGATGGCGATCGACAGGTGATTGAGTCCGAGACCGACCTGCATGCCCGAGGAAAGCGACGGCGGCGCGCCCATCTCCTCGGTCACCGCCTCGGCGAGGTCCTGGGTGCGGTTGGTGTATTCAGCGAGGATCGCCTGCAGCAGGTCCAGGCGTTCCTCGCGACTGCTCTGCGACCAGCCGGCGAAGGCGCGCCGGGCAGCCTTGACCGCGTTATCGACATCGGCCGCCGAACCCAGCGCGATCTTGCCGGTGACTTGTTCGGTAGCCGGGTTTTCGACGTCCAGAGTGGTCAGCTCAACCGGATCGACCCACTGGCCGTCGATGTAAAACTTGAGATACTCGCGCACTAGAGACTCCTTGCCGGCTGTGCTTCATTCACACCGTTGAGGCTAGTCGCCGCGGTCACGCATCGACAGCCGCCAGCCCAATCCGGGCAGACACCGAACGGTTGGCTTCCCCGCCGACATTCACGTCAATGGGTTGGGCCGTTGGGCCGTCAAGAATTCTCCAAGGCGTCCGCCGCACCATTGACGATCGGCCGCCACGGACCGAAAGAACGAACGAAAACGGCGGAGCCCCGCAGAGAAGAACCTCCATGAGAATCAAGGCAATTGCGGTCGCAGGCCTGGTGGCCAGCACGCTGGTGACAACCAGTGCCGCGCAGGCCCAAGTGACGACGCAAGCCACACAGAGCCACTCCTATCCGCTGCAGCCGGCGCCGAGCCCCCAGCCGGACCCCACGTCGGAGGCGCAAGACCTGCGGCAGCAGATCGCCGAGCTGAACAGCGAATGGGACAGTCTCACCGCTGATCAGCGCAATCAGCGGATAGCGCAGCTACAGCAGCAGGTCACCATGGTGGATGAAAACAGCCGAAATCTGCCTCAAGATCAAAAGGCGCAGGTGGACCTGGTGCTGTTGCCGTCACTTATCGATCTTGGCGACCTCCTCAGGAAAGCTCAGTCTCCCAATCAGCCGTGCTTTTTCCCGCTCTGCCTGCCGGGACTGTAACTGCGCAGCTATACCTCCCCGACGCCACCGGGGTGGCGCGGGGAGATATGCAAACCGGATTAGGTCGTCGACTGCGGGCTAGGCGGCGCACCCGGTGCCGGACTCGAGTTCGGTGCGACCGGCGTCGAGGCTCCTGGCACGTTGGAAGTCCAGATCAGAATGTCTTGCAGTCCGTCGTTGTAGACGACGCCATTCGGCGGCGCGCCGGTCACGTCGAAGTAGAGAGTGCCGGTCGATTCGCTGCCCTGAGGGATAGGCGCCGGATTAAGACCATTCGGGACGCCTTGAATCGTGTCGATCTGCCGGTAGTTCTGACCGTTGGGCCCACGGGCGATGAAGTCTTTCACCATGGGTGTAACGGTCCCGCCGGCCGACTTGGCGGTGATGTCTGCCTGGTAGAGCGTTCCTTTAGGGGTGTAGCCGGAAATCGCCAAGGTGCTGGGCTGCAGGTTGCTCACCGTGTAGACGGTGACCATCGGCCCGTCGACCAGCTGTTCACTGGTACCGAATCCTTGGACAGTCGGCGTTGCGGCGAACGCAGTCGCTGCGGCGAAAACGCTTGCCGCGGTTATTCCCGCGGCACCAATGGCCGCCTTGACACTGGTTGTTGTGAACTTCACGCTGGCTCCTTCATTTTCTCCGTGTCGTTCGAGCGGTAACCCATCGTTGGGGTCAAACCTCATTTGAGGGCATAGCCCACCGGCGGCAGCCACAAACGTGACTGCATCGCGAAAAGCCATGTCCGGGCTGGCTACCTGCAAAAATGCTGCGATATCATTTTGCGCCGCAGCGCGATTCGAACAACTCCTTTAACATTGGTCTCAGTTGCCACCATTTCCAAAGCTCGCCACCGCAGTAACTATTCGGCAATGCTCGGCGCTCTACTGAGTTCCCTCCGCGTACCACGTTCGGAACTCGCCGTAGTTCGGCATCTCCTCCGAATTCGCTTTCGGGTCGATGCAGACATGGACGACGGCGGCCCTGCCGCTCGCATATGCCCGCTTGATCGCGGGACCGATCTCGTCGTCTTTGTCGACATACTCGCCGTGGCAGTCCAAGCCCTCCGCGATCTTGTCGAAACGGACGTTTTTGCTCCAGTGCACCCCGGGTTGGGCGGACGGCTGCTCGAATGTGCGCTTGTAGACGCCGACCTCGAGGCCCCATTGGTTGTCGACGCCGACGACGCACACAAGGGGCAACTTCAGCCGCGCGGCGGTCTCCAGTTCTGCGATGTGAAAGAGGAACGACGAGTCACTGGTCAACAACATGACAGGCCGCGCGCCGCCGTCCGCGATGGACGCGCCGACCGCGTAGGGCAGGCCCGTGCCGAGGTGACCGAAATTCTGGTTCCAGATGACGTCGTGCGGCTTCGCCTGGGAATAGGTCCACTGGAAAATCACCGTCGCGCCACCATCGCGCACCAAGATGCCCTCGGCCGGGAAGGCCTTCGTCGCCTCGACCACGAAGCGTGCGGGATGGACGGGTGTTCTGCCGGCGGGCGCGCTTTCTGCCAGGCCGGCCAGTTGGTCCGCATCTTCGGCGATCCAGCGGGCAAGGTCGTCCGACGGCGAACGCGGGGTGTCCGTGAGCGCTTCGACCAGCTGGGGTACGACACCACGCAAGTCACCCACCAGCGCCACGTCGACTGGCCTGTTCACCCCGATCGCCAAGGGATCCTGCTCGACGTAGATCCATTTGCGGTTGGCGTCGTTGTGCGCCCAGTGTCGGGTCTTGCCGTAATGCACCGGCTCGCCGAGCTCGGTGCCGAGCGCGACGCACAGGTCGGAGGTGACCACGGCTTGGACCGCGGCGGACGAAAAGCCGTACGGGAAGGTGCGGTCCTCCAGCCCCGGGATGAACGACGTCCCCCCTGACGTCTGGATGACCGGGCACGCCATCAGGTCGGCCAGCGTCTTGACCGAGTCGCCCGTGCGTGACGTGTGCACGCCGTGGCCCACCAGCAGGACGGGGTTCGCGGCCTCGCGGATCAGCCTGGCCGCCTCCTCGATCTCGCGGGCGCCCGCGCCCTGGTTGACGAGGCGATACGCGCGGGGCGGAAGTGCCG
>JAFAWC010000460.1 GCA_019242135.1 Mycobacteriaceae bacterium
CACACGTAGCCAGGCATCGGCAGCGTGAGCGGATAAAGTCCGCTCATGGCGCAGATCGCCGAGGACCTGCTCCTCCTGCTGCTCGACAATGCGGCCAACCGCCCGGCACTGACCCGCGACCGCCGCGAAAAGGTGCTCAGCGCGGCTGTCCTGCTGGATCTGGCGCTGGCGTGCCGAATCCGCCCGTCGGTCGACGGTGAGCCCGTCCCGGCGGGACGTCTGCTTCTACTGACAGGACCCGACCTCGGCGACCCCATCCTCGACGCCGCCATGCGGCTGCTTCACCGGCGCCCATTGAAACCGCATGCGGCGGTGGCCAAGCTTCGGCGCGGTATCGAGCCGGCGATGTTGCGGCACCTGGAGCAGACCGGTGATATCCGGCCGATACAGCTGCGAGGGAACCGGTTCAACGGCTCGCGAGCATGGCCGATCGCCGACCGTTCCCGGGTGGACCGAGCCCGTTCCGCGCTGATTGCCGCGCTGTTCGAGCCGGCCAACCCAGCACCGACGACCGCGGCGATCATCTCTCTTTTGTATCCGGTGCACGGGCTGGATGCGCTGCTGAGCCTCAACGAGCGCGGCCGGGAGTGGGTCAACTCCCGCGCGGCCGACATCGCGGGGGGCTGTTGGGTCGACGAAGCCACCGCCGGGCTCGACCAGATGAATCTGGTGGTAACCGCGTCGGCGGTCAGGACAGCACTAACGTAACGCTTGTTCGAGGTCGCCGATCAGGTCGGCGATGTCTTCGATGCCGACCGACAACCGGACAAGGTCGTCGGGCACCTCGAGCAGCGACCCGGCCGTCGACGCGTGCGTCATCGCGCCGGGATGCTCGATCAACGACTCGACACCACCCAGTGACTCGGCAAGAATGAAAATCTCTGTACGCGAACATAATTCGAGAGCAGCCTGCCGTCCACCGCGAAGCCGCGCCGAGACCATGCCGCCGAATCCGCTCATCTGGCGAGCCGCGACGTCGTGCCCGAGATGGCCGGGCAAGCCCGGATACAGCACGACGCTCACGGCGGGATGCTCGGCGAGGAATTCGGCCACCCGCGTTGCGTTCTCGGTGTGCCGCTGCATCCGGATCACCAGTGTTTTCAGCCCACGCAGAGTCAAGTAGGCATCGAATGGACCCGGTACCGCGCCCGCGCCATTCTGGAGGAAACTGATCGCAGACTCGAGTTTCTCGTCGTTGGTCAGCAGCGCGCCGCCGACCACGTCGGAGTGCCCGCCGATGTACTTCGTCGTCGAGTGCAATACGACGTCGGCGCCGAGAGTAAGTGGACGCTGCAATGCCGGGGACGCAAAGGTGTTGTCCACCAACACTTTGATCGACCGCTGATGTGCGAGCTCGGCGATCGCGGCGATGTCGGCGATCGTCAGCAGCGGATTGGTCGGCGTCTCAACCCAGATCAGTTTCGTCGATGGTGTGAAGGCGTCGCGCACAGCGTCGAGATCCGACTGCGCGACCGCCGTATATGTCACCCCCCACTGCGTCAACGCGTTGTCGATCAGCCGAAACGTGCCGCCGTACGCGTCGTTGGGGATCACGAGGTGGTCGCCCGGCCGCAGCAGCGCACGCAACGCGCAGTCGGTGGCCGCCATGCCCGAACCGAATGCGCGGCCGAACGCGGCCTGTTCCACCGCCGCCAGCGAGGCTTCCAATGCGGTGCGCGTCGGGTTGCCGGTGCGGGAATATTCGAAGCCGCCACGCAGGCCGCCCACGCCGTCCTGCGCGAACGTCGAGGTGGCATAGATGGGAGGGTTGACTGCGCCGGTGGCGGCATCCGGTCGGTAACCGGCGTGGATGGCCGTGGTCGCCAGCCCACGTACCCCAATGTCGCCGGCCGACCGGCTCCGATGCTTCTCGGTCATGGTTTTCGACCCTATCGACCACGGGAGCCGGCCTGCCCGGGTGTAGACATGGGGCATGAGCACCGCCGCCAGGATCGAGGACCTGCTCGACGTCGACTCCATGCTGTCGACCGAGGAGATCGAGCTGCGCAGCACTGTTCGCCGCTTCGGCGAGCAGCGCCTGCGACCGCACGTCGCCGAATGGTTCGAGGCCGGCGAGGTGCCAGCCCGCGAGCTGGCGGCAGACCTCGGCAAGCTGGGGCTGCTCGGCATGCACCTGAAGGGCTACGGCTGCGGCGGGTCGACGGCCACCGCCTACGGACTGGTCTGCCAGGAGCTCGAGGCGATCGACAGCGGGCTGCGCAGCCTGGTGTCGGTGCAAGGGTCGCTGGCGATGTTCGCCATCTACGCGCACGGCACCGAAGAACAGCGTGAGCAGTGGCTCCCGGCGATGGCGACCGGCGATGTCGTGGGCTGTTTCGGCCTTACCGAGCCGGACTTCGGCTCCAACCCCGCCGGCATGCGCACCAACGCACGTCGGGACGGCAGCGACTGGATTGTCAACGGGTCGAAGATGTGGATCACCAACGGAACCGTTGCGGACGTCGCGGTGGTGTGGGCGAGAACCGAGGAGGGCATCGCGGGCTTCGTCGTGCCGACCGAAACGCCCGGCTTTTCGGCTCGGACGATGTCGCACAAGCTGTCCCTGCGAGCATCGATCACCTCGGAGCTGGCATTCGACGACATGCGACTGCCTGCGGACGCGAAACTGCCTGGAGCGCGCGGTCTGTCGGGACCGCTCGCATGTTTGTCGGAGGCACGATTCGGGATCGTGTTCGGGGCGGTCGGCGCGGCGCGTGACTGCCTGGAGGCCACGCTCGATTACGTCAAGGCCCGAGAGGTGTTCGACAAACCCCTGTCCGCATACCAACTCACGCAGGCCAAGCTCGCCGATATGGCCGTCGAATTAGGCAAGGCGCAGCTGCTCGCGGTTCACCTCGGCCACCTCAAGGACGCCGGGATGATTCGCCCGGACCAAGTCAGCTTCGGCAAGCTGAACAACGTCCGCGAAGCGCTCGCGATCGCCCGCGAATGTCGAACATTGTTGGGCGCCAGTGGGATCACGCTGGAGTATCCGGTGATGCGGCACGCCAGCAACCTGGAGTCGGTGCTGACCTACGAGGGGACCTCTGAGGTTCACCAACTGGTCATCGGAGAGGCACTGACCGGAGTCAGCGCCTTCCGATGAAACCTGTCGCTGTCCGCGTCGTTACGGATTCACCGGTGCGACGTCGCGGCCACTGAGGCGACGGTAGGTGTACACCTGGAAAAGACCGACGACAGGCATAGCGACAATGAGCCCGACGAAGCAGACCGCCTCGCCGACGAGAGCGATAGCCAACGAGATCACGTAGGCGAGGACGGCGTCACCGAGGTTGTTGCGCGTTACCTCGTAGCTGTTCTTGGCCGCGTCGACCGGCGAGAGATCACGGTCGAGAAGCGCCACGATCGTGAACATCAAGAGGAAGCCCACGATGATGCCGGGGATGACGCAGAGGGCTAAGCCGACGGCCGTCAGCAGGCCGACGATCAGGCCTGCGACGATCACCCTGCCGACGTTGCGGAACTTGAAGAAGGTCCCGATCGTCACCTGATGGCCATCGGCGATTTCCAACAGGCCGCTGATATAAGCCGACTGGATCGCGGCAGCGAGAACGAACACCGCGACATATCCGACGATGAACACCACGATGCTCGCGGCACCGAAGGAGGTGGTGGTCGACGAGTATTGGACCCCGTTGTACGACTGGTAGGTGGTACCCGTGTCGCTTGCCAGCCCAAAAGCCAGGCCATACGTGATGCCCACGAGCGCACCGATGGCAACCAGGTAGACCAACGCCGGAACGATCAGCGCGGCGGCGTTGTTGGTGAACTTCGTCCACGACCACGAGAACGCTTCGCCAACGTTGAACTTTTGCCCCGTACCGTAGCCGGGGCTCCCGGCCGGCGGGTAGCCACCTGCCGGGGGC
>JAFAWC010000290.1 GCA_019242135.1 Mycobacteriaceae bacterium
AGCTTCACGCCCGGCATGAAGATCGCCAGCAGCCTGAAGGTCCTCTCGTTGATCGCGCGGTAGCGGTCCGCGACGTCGGAGAAGATCTCCTGGTTGCGGGGCTCGCGGCGATACGCCTGCACGGCCTTGATTCCGGTCATGGTCTCGACGAACTGGACGATGACCAGTGCGGCGCTTTCGCGCACCTTGCGGTAGGTCTTGGCCGATTCGGCGCGGAACCACCAGATGAGGACCACGAGAACCGGGAAGGCGGCCAGGCACATGAGGCCGAGCCGCCAGTCGAGCGTGACGAGCAGGATGGCGGTGCCGACCAGCGTGAGCACGGCGGTGATGAGGCTGTCGAAGCCCGTCTCCAGCATGTCCTGGATGGCCTCGACGTCATTGGTGGACCGGCTGACCACCCGCCCGGATGTGTAGCGGTCGTGGAAGGCGACGTCGAGGCGCTGAAAATGGCGGAACACGCGGCGGCGCAGCTCGCGCAGCACGCGCTGACCGATCAGGCCCGAGCGGCGCAGGAAGAACATCCGGCTCACGGCCTGGACCAGCACCACGGCGCACAACGTGGCGACGATGGTGATCAGCGTGCGTACCGGACCGCCGTCGATGATCGGCGGGATGCCGCGGTCGATACCCTTTTGCACCAGCAGCGGAACCGACAGGCGGGCAACGTTTTCCACCACCACCACGATCGCGAGCAGCGCGACCGTCACGCGGTACGGCGCCAGCAGCGAGCCCAGCAGGGCGCGGGCTTCACGGCGCCGCGGCAGGCTCTCATCGATCGGCAGGTGTTCGTCGGTGGCCTCGTCGAAGCGCCCGCGCCACTCGTCGCGCTCTTCGGTTCGGTCGATGACCGGGTCGAGGTGCGCGGTGTCGGTGGCAGTCATCGGCGCTGCGCCTCCGCGGTCGCGTAGCGGTGCTCAGTGTCGTCGAAGGTGCCACGGGCGCGGTTCAGGGCCTCCTGCTCCTGATATGCCTGGCACAACCTGTTGCGCTGCTCGTCGTCCTGCCAAACGCAACTGCGTTCGGTGACGTCGTCGAGTTCGTCGTCGGCGGCCAGCAGGTAGCGGTATTGCGGCACATGGGCGAGCAGTTCGGCGTGCGTGCCGATGTGCGTGATGGTGCCTGTGGGGCTGAGCAGCGCGACCTTGTCGGCGAGCAACACGGTCGAGGCTCGGTGTGCGACCACGATGCCGGTCACCGAGCTCAGCACCCTGCGCAGGGCCTCCTCGACGATGGCCTCGGTGTGCACGTCGAGCGCGGAGAGGGTGTCATCGAGCACGAGGATCTTCGGGGCGGACAGGATTGCCCGCGCCAACGACAGTCGCTGCCGCTGGCCGCCGGACAGGCTCATGCCCTGCTCCCCGATGCGGGTCTGGGGGCCAAACGGCAGGTCGTAGACGAACTGAGCGGCGGCGATGTCGATGGCCCGGGCGAGCTGCTCGTCGGTGGCGTCGGGCCGGCCCAGCCGCAGGTTCTCGGCCACCGACATCGAGAACAGCGTCGGGTCCTCGAACGCGGTGGCCACCGTCTGGCGCAACGCCGACAAAGACAGCTCACGGATGTCTTGGCCGTCGATACGGATCTCACCCTCGGTGACGTCGTACAGCCGCGACAGCAGCGCGGCCAGCACCGACTTGCCCGAACCTGTCGGCCCGACCAGAGCCAACGTTTCCCCGGGCTCCACGGTCGCGGTCACGTGGCGCAGCGCCCAGTCGTCGGGTGCGGCGTCGGGAAAGCGAAAACCGACGTCGCGCAGTTCCAGCCGGCCGCCCCGGGGCGCCCCGGCGGCCGGGCCATCGGTGATTTCGCGTGGTGCGTCGAAGATCTCGGCGATCCGGTTGGCGGCGGTGAACGACTCCTGCGTCATCGACAAAAGGAAGCCCAGCGATGAAATCGGCCACACCAGCGAGAGCATCATCGTGATGAACGCGACCAACGTGCCCATGGTGACGAGTCCGTGGCCGGCGGCATAAGCACCGAAGCCGAGCACCACGATCAGCGTCAGGTTGGGAATGACCTCCAGCAGCGTCCAGAACTTCGCCGACACCGAGACCCTGCTGACCTGGGTGTGGTAGAGGTCGGTCAGGTGCCTGTCGAACCGCCCGTAGACGTAGTCCTCGCGGCCAAACGCCTTGACCGCCCGAACGCCCAGCGCGGACTCCTCGACGTGGGTGGCGACGTGACCGGATTGGTCCTGGGCCTGTCGTGACAGTCGGGTGTAGGACCGCTGGAAGTGCAGCACCGCCGCGGCGATCGGCACGACCGAGGCCAGCACCACCACACCCAGCGGCCAGTACAGCGCGAGCAGAATGCCGGTGACCACGGTGATCTGCAGCGCATTGAGGAAAAGAAAAACCAGCCCGAACGACAGAAATCGCCGAATCGTGCCCAGATCATTCATGATCCGCGACAGCAGCTGGCCGGACTGCCAGCGGCCGTGAAACGACATCGGCAGGATCTGCAGCCGCGCGTAGAGGTCCTTGCGGATGTCGGCCTCCACGCCCATCGTCGCCCGCGCCACCAGCCAGCGGCGGACGAACCACAGGACCGCCTCGGACAGGCCGACACCGATGGCCGCCGCCCCCAGCAGCCACAGTCCGTGCTGATCCTGATGGCGCACCGGCCCGTCGATCACCGCTTTGGTCATCAGCGGGATCGCGACGGTGGCCACCAGACTGACGACGGCGACCAGCACCATCGACATCCACCGGGCACGGTAAGGCAACAGGTACGGCAGCAGCCGCCGCAGATCTGATCCAGGTCGCCGTCGTGCCGGTGGCGGCGCGATTGCGGGCGCCGACCGCAAACCGTGATTCACATGTTCGTCCACGACTTGATCAATCTTTCCACGGTCAGCAACCGAATTTTGGGCTCGGTTAATCCCAGGGGCGCTCTGGACGAGGCGAACTACCGGCGGGTGCCGCGCACCCACTGAATGTTGCCGAAGTTGTCTGTCCGCAGGCGGGCGAAGCCGTTGTCTTCCAGGATGTCGGCGAGGTCGTCTGCACCGAACACATGCGCCCCGCCCATGGGCAGCTTGCGAAGGATCCGGGCGGCCGGGCCGGCGGTGGGCACCATCACGGCCAGTCGTCCGCCGGGTCGCAGCACCCGGCTCATCTCGGCCAAGGCGCTCGCCGGGTCCGGGATGAGCTGCAACACCGCGATCGAGACGACCGCGTCGACGGTCTGGTCGCGAAGCGGAAGCCGTTGCGCGTCGGCGCGCAGGAAGCCGGTTTGCGGCCCGGCGTGGGCCTGCACCGCGCGCGCCAGCATCGGCCGTGAGATGTCGACGCCGACCGCCAGGCCGCCGCGGCCCGCCGCACCCGCCAGCGCGGCGGTGACGCTGCCCGGCCCGCAGCCCACGTCCAGCGCGGTTCCCCCGGCAGGGATCGCGAGCCAGTCGATCGGCGTGCGCCAGATGGTGAAAAGCCGGCGCGAGAAGGCTTGCGCGTTGTCATACAGCAACGACCCGAGCGGTGACGCCCACGCCGCCTGGATCGCGCCGGTGTTCTTGCGCACGCCGTCGTCGGCGGTGTCGGCGGTGTCGGCGGGGAGCAGATCGAGGTAGCCCTCGCTGACATCGGGGTCAGCCGGGGGGTCGGCGAGCAGTTCGAGCGCTCTGCGCAGCGCGGTGGGCAAGCTGGTGTTCAGATCGGTCATGCCACTCCTTGGGATTCGCTGTTAGGTTGCGGCCGGTTCAGCAGCGGACGGCGGGCCACGATCAGGTCGCTCATCGCCAGCATAGGCGCGAACACACGTCCGTCCCGTGTGACGATTCTCATCAGCGGGCGGCTCGTTTCGCCCTGTGACACAGGCAGGTATGACATCACCGCGGCGAGAAACCGGCCGGGTGAACGGTTCGCCGACGGCCGGACATCACGTTCGCGGTCGTGTGCGTCGTGCCGTGATGAACCGGTTCGGCGGGACGGCGTCGGCGACGTCGTCGGGCACCGTGCGCCGGGAGCGGGCCAGCAGCTCCTCGCTGTGTTCGACGGTCACGTCCCAGCCGCGCTCGCGCAGCCACCCGGCGACGTCGGTGCGCTCCTCGAGGTACCACAGATCCTGCACGTCGGGAACCGGGATGTCGGCCTCACGGAAGCGCTGCATCTGTTCGAGCCGGCGGGTGAGCCAGTCGGACTCCGGGAAGTCGGCGGGCATCGATTCGACGGCCAGCCGGCTGCCGTCGGCGCTGAGCGCATCGATGCGCTCGAACAACAGGTCCTGGGCCGTCGCCGGGAGGTAGGGGAGCAGGCCCTCCGTGGACCACGCGGTGGGTGCGGCCGGGTCGAATTGAGCGGTGCGCAGAGCCAGTGGCCAGTCGTGGCGCAAATCGACGGGTACCGCGACGCGTGCGCATGCCGGTTGCTCACCGTGTGCCTGCAGGGTGGTGGACTTGAACTCCAGCACGGCTGCCTGGTCAATTTCGTAGACCGTCGTGCCGTTGGGCCAG
>JAFAWC010000043.1 GCA_019242135.1 Mycobacteriaceae bacterium
TCTGGCCGCGATGAGTTCAGCGGCGCTTTCGCAATACGCGCACCACGCCGAGGACAGCCCAAAAATGAGCAACGCCACCATCAGCAGTCGCTTGTAACCGTAGCGTTCGCCAAGAGCACCGCCGGGAAGCAGCAGCGCCGCCAGCACCAGGGTGTACGACGTCGACATCCACTGGAGCTCTGAGGTGCTGGCACCGAGGTCGACCGCAAGTGTCGGCAGCGCAACCGTCAGTACCGTCGTGTCGAGGCCGATCGTCAGCATGCTCAGCGCCAGCGCACCGAGCGCCCACCACCGTGACTTCGTCTGCATGGCCACCTCCTAGTGAAAGTTACTACTAAATGATAGTAACTCCTAAAAAGGAGGGTATGTCAAGAAGGGGTGGGGTTTCGCGCGGGGTGCGCGGGTTCGCGCGGCGGCGCGGGGGGTGGTGGCGGCTGCGCGCGGGTGAGGGGGGTGGTGACCGGTTTCGCGCGCATGATGGAGCCTTGGTATTGGGGTGGTCGCGCCGATATTGCATCCTGGGCGGGGTTTTTCGGCGTGTCGCGACCGTGGTTGCAGTGTCGCGGTGGGGGGGTTACCAGCGACCGCGATGGACGACCTCGTCGAACGGCCGGCGATTGGGCTTGCGGATCGGTGCGAGGGGTCGGTCGGCCGGATACCCGACGCCCAACAAGTAGGCCACGATGTGGTCGTCGGGGACACCCAGAATTGCGCGGGCCTTCTCCTGCTCGCCGACGGCCGAGTGGCCGGTGCCGATTCCGAGGTCGGTGGCCTCGATCATCATGGACATGGTCGCCTGGCCCAAGTCGTACTGATCGAGGAGCTTGCGGCGCTCATCGGGTGGCACCGGGGCAACCAGAGCGATAGCAGCGGGAGCCGACGCGATGTGACGCGCGCCCCGCCAAACGGTCGACAATTCCTGCAGCTGACGCGGATCGGTCACGATGACGAAATCCCAGGGCTGACGATTGGACGCCGATGGTGATCGCCATCCGGCCTCGGCGATGCGCCGCAGATCGCTGTCCGGCACCGGCTCGGGCCGATAGCTCCTGACGTTTCGGCGGGCACGAATCGCGTCCCACGTGTCCATATCTCACTCCATTCATCGGTTAACGCTTGGCTTCTTGAATCGAGCAGTTATCGCCTACTGGCGACACAATAGATATGCCGCCCCGCCTAATCCGAGAACCAGGATCAGTACCCGGAACAGCAGTTCCGGCACACGTCGGGCCACGCGTGCGCCGACATAGCCGCCGATCAGCGTCGCCGGCCACATCGTGGCGGCGGCCGACATCGCCACCGGGTTGAGCAGCACGAGGACCGGCAGCGCGACGAAGTTGGCTACACAGATGCTCAACCGGCTCAACGCGTTCAGCGTGCGCAAGTCGGCGGCGATCGTGATGGCAAGCGTTCCCAACACGATGAATCCCGAACCCGCGCCGAAATACGCGGCATATCCGCAGCCCACGAGCACGCCGCCGACCAGGATTGGCAACGGCGCGGTACCGCCCGGCCGGTGGGCTATCCGGCCACGAAGCCAGGGCTGGAGCGCCAACAGCGCACAACCCAGCAGCACCAAATACGGTGCAACGACGCCAAATGTCTTTTGCGAGCTCAGCGACAACAATGCGGCACCGCCGACCGCACCGACCGCGGCCAACGGTATGAGCAACAACATCATCCGGCGCTGTCCGACCAACTCCTCGCGCAGTCCCACGACGATCGAGACGTAGCCCGGCGCATGTCCGAGCGTGTTCGTCACGTTCGCAGTCAGCGGCGGTATGCCGAACGCGACCAATATCGGAAAAGTCAGCATCGAACCGCCCCCCGCTGCGGCGTTGCCGGCCCCGCCCAGCACACCGGCGCCGGCGATGACCACCAACTCACCTACCGTGAGCGATGCCAAGGTCAGTCCATGGCGGGCCGGGTGTCACGTGGAATACCGTTTCGCGGCTAGAGGGAGCGATACCACTCGACGAGGTGCCCGTAACCGCACGCTTCAGCGAAGGCCAGCTCACCCTCTCGGTCGGCTTCCTGCAGCTCCTGCATCCACTGCTGAAGAACTGCTGCCCCCGTGCGACGTACTTCAGCGTCCGAGCCCTCGCACACCTGGCCGAGGCGGCGCAGGTACCGATCGGCGACCGCGAGCCGATGCACCTCGGTCACCAGGTCGACGGCTTCCCCGGCCCATAGCCGGACCAACCGCCGGTATGTCGTCAATTGGTTTATTTCCAGCCCGGCGGCTTGTAGCGCTTCTCGCGCACCCGCCAGCGTGGCCAGCACATCGGTGCGGGCTGATCTCAGCGCATCCCGGGCCTGGCGCAGGCCGTCCTCCTCCACGGCAGGATCGCTTGACGCCGCGGAAATCGGAGGATAGATCGCGAGGCTGGCGTCGACCTTCGCCCAGTCGCCGAAGCTCTCCGCCCAGACCGCGAATTCGCCTATCACCACGTTCAATTCGGCGCGATGCTGATCAAGATGCGCCGCGAACGCGCCGTAGCCCCGAGCGGCCACCAACTGCGCCGCCCGTACGACCTCACCGGTGAGTGCGGCGTGCGCTGCGACGATGGCGATGATCTGCTCGCGACCCCGCATGCTCACATCACGATGGTGCCAGGCGACGGCGCGGTGTTCATCCGCGCATCCACTGCGGGCCGGAATAGCCTGCCCACGGGTTGTAATCGGCGAGCAAATCCTCTTGCGGCGGCCGCTGGTCTTCCGGCACGTGCTGCAGATTGATCCGGACCCGATACCAGATCGAGCTCGGGCCGCGCATCCCGTCGACGAGCACATCGGCGGGTTCGAGCTTCTCGGCGGCCTGCGGATGGTGGCCGCGCCAGGTGTCCAGCGCCGCCATCGCCTCGTCCCTGGTCTTGGTCCGGGCGACCTCGATCAGCGGCATCGTTCCCTTGGCCGGCTTGACTGCGGGGGGAAGCCGCTGAGCCAGTTCCAACAGCGCCTCGAGCGAACCGCCGGTGTCGTCCATCTCGGCCCACGGATCGCCGATCTCGATGAACCGCGCCGGCACCGTGTCGATCGTGAACGCCTCTGGCCGACAGTGGGACACCTCGCTCCAGTGCAGCGGCGTCGACACTCGCGCGTCCGGGGTGGCGCGCACCGAATACGCCGACGCCGTGGTGCGGTCCTTCGCGTTCTGGTTGAAGTCGACGAAGACACCCTGGCGCTCTTCCTTCCACCATCTGCTGGTGGCCAGATCGGGCGCCCTGCGCTCGACCTCACGCGCGACCGTTTCCGCCGCCAGGCGAACCTGGCGGTACGGCCACCTCGGCGCAATTCGCGCATATATGTGGAAGCCGCGCGATCCCGATGTCTTCGGCCAGCCGGTAAGCCCGTGATCGGCCAGCACTTCGCGTACCACCAATGCAACATCGAGGATCTGTTCCCACGCGATTCCGGGCACCGGGTCGAGGTCGATGCGAAGCTCGTCGGGATGATCGAGGTCACCCGCGCGCACCGGATGCGGATTGAAGTCGATGCACCCGAGGCTGACCGCCCACGCCAAGCCCGCAGGCTCGTCGATCACCGCCTCCTTCGCCGAGGTGCCTTTGGCGTATTTCAGCTCCGCCACGCGGATCCAGTCCGGGCGCTTCTCGGGTGCGCGTTTCTGGAAGATCGCCTCGTGTGTGAGGCCCTTGACGAACCTCTTGAGGATCATCGGCCGGTCCGCCACCCCGCGCAGTGCACCGTCGGCCACCGTCAGGTAATAGCGGATCAGATCCAGCTTGGTGCGCGGGGGACGACCGTCGCGCGCCGGGAAGATCACCTTATCGGGGTGGGTGACGGCGACCTGCCTGCCGGCCACCTCCAGCGTCATCGGACCGGCCATGGGCCCATCGTAAGTTCGATGCCGCAGTGAGACGCCGGTCACATAGGGTGAAGCAATGGCTACGCTGAATCCCGTTGAGCTGATGACACAGGCCGCCGCCAAGGCGCGGCAGTATGTCGATCGCGGCTCTGCCGAATTGCATTATGTCCGAAAGATGTTCGAGGCCGGCGCGCTGAAGCTGGAGTCGCCGCAGGCTGTCGCGGCGATGGCCGCCGACGCAGCGCGGTGGGGCGAGATCGGGATGATGCCGGCCGTCAACGCCCGGCGCACACCGCACCGCGTCGCGGTCATCGACGACGAGGGCACCATGACGTTCCGCGAGCTCGACGACGCGGTCAACGCTGTCGCCAACGGCATGCTCTCGATGGGTGTCAAGGGCGGCAACGGCGTGGCGCTTTTGGCCCGTAACCACCGATGGTTCGTGATCGCGAACTATGCGTGCGCGCGGGTGGGCGCCCGGACGATCCTGCTCAACACCGAGTTCTCCGGACCGCAGATCGCCGATGTCGCCGACCGTGAGGCGGCGCGGCTGCTCATCTACGACGACGAGTACTCCAAGTCGGTGTCGCAGGCCAACTTCGAACTCGGCAGGCTGCGTGCGTTCGCCGAGACGCCCGACGGGGACGAGACGCTCGCCGAGGTGATCGCGCGGAGCAGCAAGGAGCCCGCGCCGAAGGCATCGAAGCACGCGTCATTGATCATCCTGACCAGCGGCACGACCGGAACACCGAAGGGTGCCAACCGAAGCACGGCGCCGACGCTGGCGCCGATCGGCGGTGTGCTTTCGCATGTGCCGTTCAAGTCCGGTGAGGTGACCGTGCTGCCGTCGCCGATGTTTCACGCTCTGGGGTACCTGCACGCCACGATCGCGATGACGTTGGGCTCCACGCTGGTACTGCGCCGGAGGTTCCGGCCGATGACCGTGGTCGAGGACATCGAAAACTATCGGGCCACAGCGCTTGTCGTGGTACCAGTGATGCTGTCGCGGATGCTCGACGCGCTCGAGGCCGCCGACCGCAGCTATGACCTGTCGTCATTGCGGATCGTGTTCGTGTCCGGTTCGCAGCTCGGTGCCGAATTGGCAACGCGGGCAACCAAGCGGTTGGGGCCGGTGATCTACAACCTCTACGGCTCGACGGAGATCGCTTTCGCGACCATCGCGCGTCCTCGCGACTTGGAGATCAACCCGGCGACGGTGGGTCCGATCGTTCGCGGCGCGAAGGTCAAGATCTTCGACGAGAACGGCCGCGAAGTGCCGCAGGGCGAGGTGGGCCGGATCTTCGTGGGCAACGCGATGCCGTTCGAGGGGTACACCGGTGGCGGCGGCAAGCAGATCATCGACGGGCTGCTGTCGTCGGGCGACATGGGCTACTTCGACGACAACGGGCTGCTCTACGTCACCGGCCGCGACGACGAGATGATCGTTTCCGGCGGCGAAAACGTGTTCCCGGCCGCGGTCGAGGACCTGATCAGCGGTCATCCGGACGTTGTCGAGGCCACCGCGCTAGGCGTGGAGGATCAGCAGTACGGCGCCCGGTTGCGGGCATTCGTCGTCAAGCAACAGGGTTCGGACCTCGACGAGGACGCGGTCAAGAGTTACGTGAAAGAGCACTTGGCCCGGTACAAGGTGCCGCGCGAGGTGATCTTCCTCGACGAGTTGCCGCGCAATCCGACCGGCAAGATATTGAAGCGGGAGTTGCGCGACATCGAATGATGCGGGGTGGGTGGGGATTTCGCGGGAGGTGCGCCGAGTTCTGCACCATGGTCGTGGTCCCCGTGAGATCACAGCCCTGGTGCAGAAATCGGCGATGGCTGAGCCTACGGGTCGCGGGGCAGCCCGAGCAGTCGCTCGGCGATGATGTTCAGCTGCACCTCCGAGGTGCCGCCGTAGATCGTCGTGGCGCGGCTGGCGAGCAGTTGGTCGGCCCACTTGCCCTGCACGGTGTCGGGGTCGCCGATCGCCCCGTCGGCGCCGAAGGATGAAACCCCGAATTCGGCGTAACCCTGCGCGGTGCGCATGGACAGAAGCTTGGACACCGCCGCAGCGGGCATCGGATCGAAGCCGGCCAGCGTCAGCAGTGTAGATCGCAGGTTGAGCACCTTGGCGGCGTAGCCCTCGGCGATGAGCCGGCCCGCCCGGTTCTGAGCCACCTGGTCGAAATGTCCCTCGCGGAGGAACTCAACTAGTCCGTCGAGGTTGGCCAGGAACGGCGCCTCGCTGCTGCCGATCGACACCCGCTCGGCGGTCAGCGTGGTGCGGCTGACCTCCCATCCGCGGTTCACATCGCCGAGAACCCGATCGTCGGGCACGAAGACGTCGTCGATGAACACAGTGTTGAACATCGCGTTGCCGGTCAGCTCGCGCAGTGGCCGCACGTCGACGCCGTCGGCGTGCATGTCGAGCAGGAAGTAGGTGATGCCGTTGTGTTTGGGAGCATTCGGGTCGGTGCGGGCCAGCAGCATCCCCCATTGCGAGACCTGCGCGGCCGTGGTCCAGATCTTCTGACCGGTGATGCGCCAGCCACCGTCGACCTTGGTGGCCTTGGTGGTTAGCCCGGCCAGGTCCGACCCCGCGCCCGGCTCCGAAAACAGCTGGCACCAGATAATTTCGCCGCGGAAGGTGGGTGGCAGGAAACGCTGCTTCTGCTCATCAGTTCCCCACGCGACGATCGACGGCACCAGCCATGCGGCGATGCCGAGGTTGGGTCGCCGTACCCGTCCGGCGCTGAACTCCTGCTGGATGATGATCTGTTCGACCGGGCTGGCCGAGCGGCCCCATGGTTTCGGCAGGTGCGGTGCCACCCAGCCGCCCTCGGCGATTGCCGCAACCCGCTGTTCACGCGGAATCGCTTTGAGCGCAGCCACTTCGGTGCGAATCTCATCGCGCAGCTTCTCGGTGTCGGGGTCCAGGTCGATGTCGACCTTGCGCAGACCCGTGCTGGTCGCGATGTCTACCACCAGCTGGGGGTAGTCGGTGGCGCGGCCGAACGCCGCCGCGATCCCCAGGGCGCGCCGGTAGTAGACGTTCGTGTCGTGCTCCCAGGTGAATCCGATGCCACCGTGCACCTGAATGCAGTCCTGGGTGCAGCGTTGCGCGGCGACCGGCGCCAACGTTGCCGCGACGGCTGCCGCGAATTCTGCTGCGGCATGGGGTTTGTCACTGCGATCCTGGCGGCCCTCGTCGATCGCGCGGGCGGCGTCCCACACGGCGGCCACGGCACGCTCGGTGTCGGCGGCCATCTCGGCGCACTTGTGCTTGATGGCCTGGAACTGCCCGATG
>JAFAWC010000095.1 GCA_019242135.1 Mycobacteriaceae bacterium
TGATCAACACCGCCGCGAAAGGCAGGTTGATCAGAGCAGCGGTCAAACCGGACGTCCACACTTGGCCGGGGCCAGCGGTCAGGACGTCGAACCAGGCGTCACAGATCAGCAGCACCCCGGTCGTGAACGCGAGGAGCAGCACCAGCTGTCGACGAAGCCAGCCCAGCACGGCAGTCGCGGCCATGAACACAATCAGCAGGCAGTCGAAGCCAATCCAGGTCGCCGGCCAGTTATGGGCAACGTAGTTCGCAGGCAGCGAGAGGCCAAGGTAGACCATCCACGGGATCAACCCGATGGCGCCGCCCACCATCAAGGTCAACCGGTTGCGCCGCATGCGTCTCGCGATCGATGGTGGCAACACTTCGTCAAGCGGACGCTGCAGCCGCTGAATCAAGTCGCGGCGTTCCGCGGGCGACATCGCCGCGATGCGGGCATCCGACAGCGCACCATCGCCGTAGCCAGTCATGACTCTTGAGTATCCGCCCCGAGCGACTCTCCGCCGACGACGCTGTGCGAACGTGAGTGCGCAACCAGCCGGGCGGCGTGGTCGGTTTCGTCAGGGCGGATGCTGCCCGCAGCAGCAGATCTCAACTGCCACATCGTGACTCGGCCGTCGGGACCAATCGACCGGCCTTCGGCTAGCGCCTGCTCGATGAGAGAACGCACGCGCTGCTCGTTCGCGGGCTTGGTGGCGAACAAGACTCGCAGCGTGACGGTTTCGCCGTCCAGGTGGTTCTCGACGTGATGTGGCGCGAGCGGGCACGGCGGTGGGTGGTCCCAATGCCCGCAGAGCGCGACCGCGATTGCACCGCCGGGAGCGTTGGGGCTGCCTCCCTGGCGGATCACCACAACGGCGTCATGGGCGAATGCTCGGCGGACCATGCTCACCGATTAAACCGTGAAAGAGGAAACTTAAACCGTGACAGCGGAAACGCTGTCTCGTTGTGAATCAGTCGTAGGCGACCTGCTCGATCCGTGCGGCGTGGCCGGGGGATTGGGCGAGTCGCGCGTCGCAAGTGAGCAGTGGCGCAACGAGTCCCTCGGCCAGTGCGACGTACACGGCGTCGGCGAGGGTGTGAGTGCCGCGGAGGTCAAATGCGCGCCGCACGAATGGCTTTATCGGCCAACGCCGAACTGGCAGACTCAGGAAGTCGGCCACGGCGACGAGACCTTCGTGGTCACTGATCAGCCGGCGCACTACCGCCCGACGTAACGCCCCGACAACTTCGACGTCGAGGTGGGCCGGGGCATGGACCGCTTCGCCCCGCATGCGCCGGGCGACAGCCGCCCCCGGCTCCGTCGCGAGCAGAAGTTCGACGGCCGCCGAAGCGTCCAAAACGATCATTCGGATCGAGCGTCGCCGACCAGCTCTGCCGCGGGCACTCCGACGTGCCTGCGCGGTAAGGCCGCGAGACGGTCGAGAACATCACCAAGGGCCGGTTCTTCAGCGATTTCGCTGAGTCGCGCGAGCAGGAAATCACTGAGGCTCATGCGTTGGGCCGCTGCACGGGCCTTGAGCTCCGAAACGATCCCATCCGGCACATTGCGAATTTGAACCATGATGGTCATGCTAATAGCATATCAAACATGTTATGCGCATGTCGCGGCACAGCCGTCGACCTAGGTGTCAGCTACCGAGACCGGACTTCGCGCGGATAGCCGCGCCGCACCGTGCGGTCGAGGATGCCGAGTGTGGCGCGCAGCGCGTTTTCGGAAATGACCGGAAAGATGCCCGCTTCGCGCCACTGCTGTGAGATTTCGGACCAGTCGTAGAAGGTGGTGACAACGGTGCGATTGGCGTCTTCGGTGGGCTCGAGGCGGTAGCCGTACACGTGGCCGATTTGGGGACGGATCTGACCCAGTATCGTCCACGCGATCAGCCGGTCCTTCTCGAAGTCGCGGATCTCGACAGTGACGTCGTACTTGCCGAGTTCAGGGAAGTCGTTCAGCGATTCGCGGTCCATGTGTACGACGAAGCTGTCACCTGCTGCGGTGACCGGCACCCCGTCGGCGTCTTGGAGCATGCCGGTCGAGTCGATCGCGACGTGTCCCTGTGGGTCGCACAGCACCGCGAAGATGTCGGCGGCGGGCGCGGCGATCGTGCGTTGTACTTCGATCCGTTCGGTCATACCCGCGATGCTGCCATTTGGCGCAGTGGGAACGCGAACACCGAGCGGTTGCCGTCGTCGTGGCCGCCGGTGCCGATGTGGTGGTGTCTTAACCTGCCGGCCTGAGCAATCGCTGATTCGCCAAACAAAGACCGTGAGCTGTGGTTAGGTATGCGGCATCGATAGCCGTCGGCGGGGGGATGGCCTTTCAAACTGGATGAAGGGAGCGGGCATGTTGCTATCGACGCGAAATCTGGGCCGAATCGGGGCCGGGGTGATTGGGAGCGGAGCGATCGCCGGTGCCGCCATGTTCGGCGGCGTTGCGTTGGCGTCTGCCGACCAACCCGGGTGCACGGCGGGTGACCTGGCCCAGGTGTCGGGCACCGTGGCGGACGGGATGGCGGGTTACTTGTTCAGTCACCCGGACGTCAACACGTTCTTCACCGGCCTTCGTGGGCGTCCGGATAACGAGATTCACGACGATGTTCAGAACTATATGAACGCCAACCCGCAGGTTCAGTCCGACATTAACGGGATCCGCCAACCCCTCACGGACCTGCGCAACCGTTGTCAGCAATCCTAGGGTGAGAGGAGACTGACACAATGACTCATTCGATGAGATCTTGGGCCACGGCGGCCGCGGCCGTCCTGGCGTTGGCGACCGCCCCCGGAGTGCTCGTCACAGTTCTAGCTCCGGCCGATGCCAAGGCCGACGTTTGCGCCAGCGCCGGACGGCGTGTCTCCGTGAGCGGCTGCGCCAATGTCGCCGACACCGTGGCAAGCTACGTTCCGCCGCCGGCTTACTACGCACCTATGCCCGACGACCCGCCGCCGCCGCCCAACGTCAGCGGATGCGTGAGCTGGAACGGCCGATGGGTCAATGCCAGCGGGTGCAATTAATTCATTGGCGAGCGCGTAATTCATTGGCGAGCGCGCGACGAATGACGTAGTCGCGGGTTCGTAGCGCTGGCACCATCACGGTGTCCAGTCCCGTGGGTAGCACGGGGCTAGCCCGCGCCAGCTGCGGGTTACTCCCGGCGCACGAACGTGCCCGGCGGTCGATGAGCGCACCAAGGTTTCGTAGAGGATCTCACAAGCGCTGGGCACGACCCTTTTCTCAACACACAAATCCCGCTGCGGCGGGCAGGGAAAGGGAGTCGCCATGACCACCACGTTCACCTCGAAGTTGGCCGCACCGGCGCGCAAGGTCAGCGCGGGCCTGTTGTTGGGTGCGGCGCTGGCGGCGACGGTGGTCGCCCATGCCGGCGCGGCGCACGCCACTCCCGCGGCAGGTTCCCCCGACCTGCGCATCTCTGCCGCAGTGTTCGGAGACCCCTCCGCAGCGGCGCCTTTCTGGCGATACCAAACCGACTCCGACTGCGGAGAGATGTCAGTCGCCGATGTCGTCGGTCAGATCACCGGGCAGGAGCCCAGCGAGCGCGACGTCACCGCAGTAGCCGAAAAGACCCCGAGCACTGTCCATTCGGGAATGATGTGGCACTCGGGTGCCTACACCTCTAACGGAGATCTGCGCACGCTGCTGAGCACCTACGGGATCGACTCCGAAGACGGCTCGCGCAGCTTCGAGGATCTGGAGCAGGCGCTGGGCAACGGACAGAAGGTGATCGTGGGACTTAACGACAACATCGTCTGGAACACCTCGGGCGACCGGAAGAGCGAGAACCACTTCGTGGTCGTCACCGGCATCGACTTGGAAAGCGGCAAAGTGCATCTCAACGACAGCGGCATCGCCAGCGGCAAAGACGAGCAGGTTTCTGTTGCCGACTTCAAGAAGTCGTGGGCCACCAGTCACGACTTCGCGGTCATCACCGCGAAATAGCCAACCCCTCGGCCGACGGTTCGGGTCGATCCCGGGATTCTGGCGACAGGGGCCCTAAGCCGGCGACCGCACAACCAGTCCATGCGACCACCCGGCGATCACGATGAGCGTGCCCGCGGCGACGAGAAGACCGTTGCGTCGCCAGGCACCGACGGTCATCACCGCGTCGCCGGCCAAGCGAACCCCTTGGGCAGCCGCAGGCATGTGCGCCAACACATATCGACCGCGTCGGGTTGAGCGCAGGTCAGTCGTGCCGGCGCGAAGAAGGGCCGCAGAGGCGATAGCAGGAGTGAGGAGATGAACGTTGAACCTGGTGCAGGACAAGGTCTTCGGTGTTCATTTGCTACAGCTCGCGCGTTGGGCCGGTGACGCCTGCTCAGACGGCCCTGGAGGCCGACGACGCAAGACTCTAATGGCGCGGCTGCCGGCGTCCAAGCATGACGTTGAGAAGGATCGCGCCGGCGGCCAGCAGCAGGACTATGCCAGCACCGCCGATGAGCAGCAGATCCCTGGTGGACAGGCCTGACTGTGCCGGTTTGCCGGCGCTGGTCAGCTGCAGCTGGTAGTCACCGGGAAGCGGTCCCTCACCCGGGGCATCGTCCAGACCCGGGAACTGCTGGGTCTTGTGAACCTCGAACTGCCGTTGCCCGTTGTCGCCCTGGACCCACTCGCCCCAGGCCGGGGTCACACCGTCGAGAAGCACCTTCTCCTCACCGACGGCCGAGTCCATCCCCGCGTCGACGATCTGGTGGACCACGAACGGCTGGTAGGTCGCGTTCGAGTACTGGACCTGGACCGGTACATCGTTATACGTCACCGGCGGGGGCGGTGGGGCCGGAGGCGGTTCACCGTCCACAGGCTCATAGCCGCCGCCGTACATCGTGCCGACCGCCACGCTGGTGGGCACGCCGGCGGCGTTGAGCACCATTGCCGTGAAGTTGTACACGCCGAGTTCAGCCAGCTCGGTGACCGCGCTTGCCAGCGGGGGGATCAGCAACACGCGGGGCGCGCCGTCATACACGAAGACGACTTGAAGGGTGTCGTTGTAGGGATTGATGATCACCGGCCGGTAGAACTGATCCGTTTGAACCCAGGCGGGATCCCACTGCTTCACGTTGGTTTTCTGATCGGCGGCCAGGCCCGGCGCAGCGCTGGTAGGCGTGTTGGCCGGAGAGGTCAGCAGGTTCGTCAGGTGCTTAATGTCGGCCTGCGACGCCGGACCCGGGTTCTGCTGGACGGGTATCGCATTCTTGGCAACTTCGATGTCCTGCGGCAGGGCCACAGTCTTCTGCGCCTGCTGAGTTGGCGTCACCTGGGTGGACTGGGCAACGGTGGACTGCTCGGGCGACTTCGTGATCGGCGTCGCCGAGCCGGTTGTCGCAGTCGCCGAGGTGGATGGATTCGGGGTTGTCGAGGAGGGCGGGCCCGCCGACGTCGTCGGGCTGACCACTGTGGTCGTCGGCGAGCCTGGGTTATTCGGCGTCGTCGTGCCCGGAATCGTGGTGACCGGTGGCGGCGTGGTGACGGTCGCGGTCGTCGGCGCCGCGGGCACCGTGGCGGAGCTCGGGGCAGCCGTCGTGACCGGTGCCGGGGCGGTGGTCGGGATCACTGGTGCCTCGTGGGTGACGACCGGCGCCTGATGGGTCACGATCGGCGGGGCCGCTGGCGGCGGCGTGATCACGATCGACGGCTTGGGCATCGCCGGCGTCGGAGTCACCGTCGTCGTTACCGGGCCGGCAAGGGCCGGGGCTATTCCTCCGCTAATCGCCGTCAGCGAGATGGCAGCTCCCGACGCCAGGACAACCACGACGCGCCGCCCACAGCAGAAACGAAGTGATGCAGTCATCGTGGCTCAATCCTTCCCATCGCGGTCGACGTACCGGCTGCGCTGTGGTTCATGTTCTGAGCGCCTCTTCTGTGGTCATGACCCACTCTTGGTTGGGCCGGCTTTCGCACGGTCGTTGACCGTTGCTTGTAGCGCGAGTCTCTAGCCGTGCGCTTGGAGGATTCTTGGGAAGAGGCCGA
>JAFAWC010000402.1 GCA_019242135.1 Mycobacteriaceae bacterium
GGCGTATTACGGCGTCAACTCCCGCCCGCTGGGCAGCGACCGTATCGACGACAGCGGCGACAACGCCGGGTTCTACGAGCTGGCAACCGGCAGCGAGGTCTGCGCCTACTACGAGCAAGTGATGCGTCAGCAGATGCTTCCGACCGGACGGCTGTCGTACTTCCCCATGGCGACCTATATGGGCGACAACCGTTTTCGCACGCTGGACGGAACCGAGCACACCGTCACCGTGCGCAAGCGGGTGGTCACCGCGACCTATCTGGAAACGATCGTGCCGGCGATGAGAACCCGACCGTTTCCCGTCGCCGACGGTGTCGATGCGGTACCGCCCAATGACCTGCCTCGGCTTGCTCCCGGCCGCTCGCACTACACGATCGTCGGGGCCGGCAAGACGGGAATGGACGCGTGTTTGTGGCTGATGCGCAACGGTGTCTGCCCGGATCGGTTGCGCTGGATCATGCCGCGCGACTCGTGGATGCTCAACCGCGCCAACGTTCAGCCCGGCGCCCTGTTCACGCAGCAGCTTCAGGCCAGTATCGCCGCGCGCATCACGGCGGTCTCGGCTGCCACCAGCGTGGATGACCTGTTCGCGCGGCTCGAAGAAGCACAGATCCTGCTGCGCATCGACCAGCGCGTGCAGCCCACCATGTATCACTGTGCAATCGTGTCGCTGCCCGAGCTCGAACAGCTGCGCCGGATCGCCGACGTGGTGCGCCTGGGCCATGTTCACCACGTGGAACCTGACCGGCTCGTGCTCGAACGCGGCACCGTGGCGGTCGACGGGTCGTCGCTGTATATCGACTGCACCACCGCGGGACTGCCGCGCCCACCGTCGGTGCCGGTCTTCGACGGTGAGCACATCACGCTGCAAAGCGTGCGCGGCTGCCAGCAGGTGTTCAGCTCGGCGCTGATCGCCCACCTCGAGGCTGCGTATCCGGATGACGACGCGCGAAACGCGTTGTGCGAACCGATCCCTCACCCCGACGCGCCGATCGACTGGCTGCGCATCACGATGGCAGACAACCGAGCGCAACTGCGCTGGCTGCACGACGCCGAGCTGACCCAGTGGCTGGAGACCGCCCGCCTCAACGTGCTTCGCGGGCTGTTCGCGAAGCTGCCCGACAAGCCGCGGGTGCGCGAAAAGGCCCTGGGCGTGATTGCGGCGACACTGCGAGCCAACAACGACAAGCTCGCGCAACTGATGGGCGAATAGGTGTCGGCACGCCCAGAAATCAGCGCGGCGCCCGCCACATCGGCCACAAGCTCGGGCCATTGCGCGGCAACCTGATCTCACCGGTGACCTCGAAGCCGAACCGGCTGTAATAGGGCACCAGGTCTTTTTTGGAGGCCTCCAGATATGCGGGCGCGTGCTCCTCGTCGCACCGGTCCAGGCGCGAATGCAGCAGGGCCTGCCCGAGACCTTTGCCGCGCGCGGTCGGATCGGTGCCGATGAACATCAGGTACCAGTGGGGTTCCTCGGGATGGTGCTCCGTCATCATCTCGGTGACCTGCTCGCCGGCCCGAGCACGTCCCCGAAATGCCCACAGGAACGCCGGCTTCATCAGCCACCCTTGCCGCTGGGTCGTCTTCCATCGGCCGGGCGGATCCCACAGGGTGGCACCACCAATCACCTCGTCGTGAGTGGCCACTTCGGCCCCGCCGCCGGCAAGGAAGTGGTGCCTGGTCATCGTCGCGAACATCCGTGGCAGGGCAGCTGCTCTGCGGTCATTGTCGGGCACGATCCACATCGTCACCGGATCGTCGTAGAAAGCGCGACCCAGCAGCCCCGCCACCGCACGGACGTCAGACCGGCGGGCGGGCCGCAAGCCCAGGCTCATCCGCCCTGGGTGATGTAGGTCTGCAGTTGCTCCTGCGCGGCCTTCAGCTCCTCCATGCGAGTTTTCACGACGTCGCCGATGCTGACGATTCCGGCCAGCTCACCGTTGGCGATGACCGGCACGTGGCGCACCCGGTTTTCGGTCATCAGCCCGGTCAGCATGTCGACCGAGTCGCCGGGCCCGCAGGTCACGACCACGCTGGTCATGATCTCTGACACCGGCTGGTCGAGCAGGTCGGCACCGCGCTCAGTGAGCCGGCGGACAACGTCTCGCTCGGAAACGATGCCCAGCAGCGCGTCAGGTCCCATGACGACCATGGCCCCGATGTTGTGTTGCGCCATGCCGGCGAGCAGCTCGCTGACCTTGGCGTCCGGACTGATCGTGGCCACCGTCGAACCTTTACTTCGTAGCACGTCCGCTATCCGCATCGACGCCTCCTTGGTGACCTAGTTCACATAAGGCTAGGTCGATCTGTCGCCGCGCGAAAGCAAAAGCCTCGACTTCGGAACGCTGCTGTGACATACCGGAGGACATGATCGAGGTCATCCTGCTCGGAACCGGCGGCCCGATACCGGACGCGCAGCGGGCGGGACCCGCGACCCTGGTGCGCGCTGGGGGGCAGACACTGCTGGTCGACTGCGGTCGCGCCGTTTTGCAGCGGGCAACGGCCGTCGGGGTGGGCGCGAACGGGCTCACCGCCCTGCTGCTCACCCACCTGCACAGCGACCACATCGCCGACCTCGGCGACCTGCTGATCACCCGATGGATCACCACCTTCTCCCCCGACCCGCCACCGCTGCCCATCATCGGCCCGCCCGGCACCGCCGAGGTCGTCGACGCGACGCTGCGGGCGTTCGGGCACGACACCGGCTACCGGATCGCTCATCACGCCGATCTGACCGCCCCGCCGAGCGTCGAGGTGCACGAGCACACCGAGGGCTTGGTCTGGGACCGCGACGGGGTGCGAATCACGGTGGCTCCCACCGATCATCGGCCGGTGGCGCCGACGATCGGGTTCCGGATCATCCACGACCGGGTGTCGGTGGTGCTGGCCGGCGACACCGTGCCGTGCGTCACGCTCGACGAGCTGGCGGCCGGCGCGGATGCGCTGGTGCACACGGTGATCCGCAAGGAATTGATCGAAGCGATGCCACAGCAGCGCATCCGGGACATCTGCGATTACCACTCCTCGGTCGAGCAGGCCGCGCGAACGGCAGCCGCGGCCGGCGTCGGCACGCTGATCCTCACCCACTGCGTGCCGCCGGTCATGCCGGGCCAGGAGGACGAGTGGCGGGCCACGGCGGCGTCGGTGTTCGACGGGCGCATCGAGCTGGGTCAGGATCTGCACCGCGTCGAGGTCACGGCCAGCTGAGTCCGGTCAGCTGCCACGGGTTTCGAGGGGCTTGCGTGTTCGCCGAAGCGGCAGCTGTGCGCCGGCGACAATCAGCCACGCATATGCGGAGACCCGCGCGATCGGCAGCAGCACGTCGAAACCGGGCCAGATCAGCACGAGCGTCGTCGCCTCGGCAATCGCGGCAATCGCCAGCCCCGTTTGGGCGACCCGCCGGGGCAACAAGCCGAGAATCAAGCTCGGCACGGCGATTCCGGCAACCAGCAGGCCCAGCATCACGACATGAGCGGTCCCTCCGGTGAGGAAAACCAGGAAGTACAGGGCCCGAACGAGCGGCTCGTCGGCGGTCACCTCGGGCCGCGACAGCGTCCACAGCACGACCGCGCAGAGTCCCAGGGCACCGGCAGCCAAGACGCCGCCCGCCAGCGCGATCGTCGCGCCCGGCGCGGTGACTCCCAACTGGCGCAGCCGGGCGCTGGCCGTCGCGGCATAGATCGCCAAGGGCACACAGGAGCCGAATACGCCGACCGCG
>JAFAWC010000516.1 GCA_019242135.1 Mycobacteriaceae bacterium
GTACGCCGCCGACATCGACGGAGTGCTGGGGTGGGCTGATGAGGCGCGTGCGCGGCTGGCGCAGCTTGACGTGTCGGAGGAGGCCTTATCCGCGCTGGCGCGCACCGTGGACGATCTGGCGGCACAGGTCGGCGCCACGGCGGCCGAGCTCACCGCGGCCCGCACCAAGGCAGCGAGGCGACTGTCGAAGGCGGTCACCGCCGAGCTGTCCGGCCTGGCGATGGGCGACGCCGAGTTCACCGTCACCGTGCAGCCGATGCCGGCGCGCCCCGACGACTCGGCCCCGCTCGTCGTGGCGGGCATCACCGTGCACGCCGGATCGGCGGGCACCGACATGGTGGACTTCGGCTTCACCGCCCACAAGGATGCCGCCATCCTGCCGGTCAACAAGAGCGCGTCGGGCGGTGAATTGTCCCGGTTGATGCTGGCGCTGGAGGTGGTCCTCGCCGCATCCGCGCACGGCACAACGATGGTTTTCGACGAGGTCGACGCCGGCGTCGGCGGTCGGGCAGCGGTGCAGATCGGGCGACGTCTGGCCCGGCTCGCCCGCACCCATCAGGTCATTGTGGTGACCCACCTGCCGCAGGTCGCCGCCTACGCGGATGCGCACCTGCTGGTCGATACCGGAGGACGAGACAGAACCAGCGTGGTCCGTCGCCTCGATGACCACGGGCGGGTGGCGGAGCTGGCCCGCATGCTGGCAGGCCTCGGCGAATCCGACACCGCCCGGGCGCACGCACGTGAGCTGCTGGCAACGGCCGACGCGGAACGGCGCGCGGGGTAGGAGCGCCTGTTACAAAAGTAAACTTCTGAGGCTATTGTTACGGCGCGCCTCCCGGCGTGGAGCGACATCCGTGGCCAGAATCGCCGCTATGAAGATGTCAGCGCTCCTGTCCCGAAACACGGCCTCGCGACCCGGTCTCATCGGAACCGCCCAGGTAGATCGGGACACCGATCGGCTGCTTCGCCGCGTCGGACCCGGCGACATCGCCGTTATGGACGCCCGCGACCTCGACCGGGTCACCGCCGACGCGCTCGTCGACGCCGGCGTCGGGGCGGTCATCAACGCGTCTTGCTCGATATCGGGCCGCTACCCCAACCTCGGGCCCGAAGTGCTGGTCTCCAACGGCGTGATCCTGATCGACGACACCGGCCAGGAGGTCTTCAAAAAGATCAAGGACGGCGCACGGGTACGGGTGCACGAAGGCGCGGTCTATTCCGGCGACCGGCGGCTGATCGTCGGGACCGAGCGTGGCGACCACGAGATCTCGGAACTGATGCACGAGGCCAAAAGCGGACTCGTCGCACACCTCGAGGCGTTTGCCGGCAACACAATCGAATTCATCCGCAGCGAAAGCCCGTTGCTCATCGACGGAATCGGGATCCCCGACATCGACGTGGACCTGAATCGACGCCACGTCATCATCGTCGGCGAAGAGGAAACCGCGGCCGACGATGTGAAGCATTTGAAGCCGTTCATCAAGGAATATCAGCCTGTGCTGGTCGGCGTCGGGCAGGGAGCCGACGTTCTGCGTAAGGCGGGATATCGACCGCAACTGATCGTCGGTGACCCCGACAAGATGACCGCAGACGTGCTGCGCTGCGGCGCCCAGGTGGTGCTGCCCGCCGACGCCGACGGCCACGCGCCGGGCCTGGACCGGATCCAGGATCTGGGCATCGGGGCGATGACATTCCCCGCGGCGGGTTCGGCCACCGACCTCGCCCTGTTGCTGGCCGATCATCATGGCGCGGCGTTGATCGTCACCGCGGGGCATACCGCGACGATCGAGGAGTTCTTCGATCGCACCCGTGCGCACAGCAATCCGTCGATGTTTTTGACCCGACTGAAAGTGGGACAGAAGCTGGTCGACGCCAAGGCCGTTGCGACTCTGTACCGCAGCAGGGTCTCCGCCGGTGCGATCGCATTCCTCGTGCTGGCGATGCTGGTCGCGATCATCGTCGCGCTGTGGGTGTCGCGTGCCGACCATGCGGTGATGGACTGGATCGTTTCCTACTGGAACCGCTTCCTGCTCTGGGTCCAGGCACTCGTCAGCTAGGACGCCGGTGATTTCGCTGCGCCACCATGCGATTTCACTGGCTGCCGTGTTCCTCGCGCTGGCGGTCGGTGTCGTGCTGGGGTCCGGCCTGTTATCCGGCACATTGATCGGGAGCCTGCGTGACGATAAACAACAGCTCCAAAACCAGATCAACGAGCTCGACCGGCGCAACAACGGGTTAACCGAAAAGCTCAATGCTGCTGGTAAATTCGACGACCAGATGGCCGGGCGGATCGTGCACGGCGCGTTGAGCGAAAAGTCGGTGATCGTCTTTCGCACTCCCGACGCGCCGGATGACACGGTTGCTTCGCTGACGCGGTTGATTGGCGACGCCGGCGGGGTGCTCAGCGGAACGGTGACGCTGACGCAGCAGTTCGTCGACGCCAACTCCGCAGAGAAACTTCTCTCGGTCGTCAACTCGTCGATCGTTCCGGCCGGCGCGCAACTGAGCACGACGTCGGTGGATCAGGGTTCGCAGGCCGGTGACCTGCTCGGGATCGTGCTGCAAGTCAACAAGAATCCCGCTGCGCGAGGAGTCGACGAGGTGCAGCGGGACACCGTGCTTGCGGCGCTGCGACAAACGGGATTCATCACCTACTCCGACAAGCTCGCCGCCGCGAACACCGCAATCGTGGTCACCGGGGGCCGGCTGGGCGAGGACGCCGGCAGCATCGGCCCCACCGTCGCGCGGTTCGCCGCCGCGCTGGCCCCGCACGGTGCGGGCACGGTGCTGGCCGGGGCGGACGGCTCCGCCTCGGGCAGCGCGGCGGTCGCGGTCGTGCGCGCCGATCCCGGGCTGGCCGGAGCGATGACCACCGTCGATGACAGCGACATGGAGTCGGGTCGCATCACCGCGATCCTGGCGCTGCACGACCTGCTCGGCGGCGCACACACCGGCCAATACGGCACCGGTGAGGGAGCTCAGGCGCTGACCGTCCCGCAGTAAGGCCCCCTCGGGCCCTTCGCGCGAGCCGCGCTCGGGCGTGTTAGCCACACCCTGTCGGCCGCGGTGTTAAGGTGAAATTCCGTGGGTCGGCAGGCCCCAGCTGTTCGAAGCATTGCCCTGCGCCGTCGTCACGGGAGTCGCTGTTGCCAGCTTTACGCAAGCACCCGCAAACCGCCACCAAGCATCTGTTCGTGAGCGGCGGAGTGGCATCGTCGCTCGGTAAGGGATTGACCGCGTCCAGCCTGGGTCAGCTCCTCACCGCGCGCGGGCTGCAGGTGACGATGCAGAAACTGGACCCCTACCTCAATGTCGACCCGGGGACCATGAACCCGTTTCAGCACGGAGAGGTGTTCGTCACCGAAGACGGTGCCGAAACCGACCTCGACGTGGGCCACTATGAGCGGTTCCTCGACCGGAACCTGTCGGCTCAAGCGAATGTCACAACGGGCCAGGTCTATTCGTCGGTGATCGCCAAGGAGCGGCGCGGCGAATACCTGGGTGACACCGTTCAGGTGATCCCGCACATCACCGACGAGATCAAAAGCCGGATCCTCGCGATGGCGCAGCCGGACGCCGACGGAAACCGTCCGGACGTGGTGATCACCGAGATCGGCGGCACCGTCGGTGACATCGAGTCCCAGCCGTTTCTCGAGGCCGCCCGCCAGGTCCGCCACGACGTTGGGCGCGAGAACGTGTTCTTCCTGCATGTATCGCTGGTGCCGTACCTCGCGCCGTCGGGTGAGCTCAAGACCAAACCAACGCAGCATTCCGTCGCGGCCTTGCGCAGCATAGGTATTCAGCCGGACGCATTGATCCTGCGGTGTGACCGCGACGTGCCCGAGCCCCTGAAGAACAAGATCGCGCTGATGTGCGACGTCGACA
The DNA here is from genome assembly GCA_019242135.1 of Mycobacteriaceae bacterium. Taxonomy (GTDB): domain Bacteria; phylum Actinomycetota; class Actinomycetes; order Mycobacteriales; family Mycobacteriaceae; genus Mycobacterium. The sequence continues at coordinate 3,886 of JAFAWC010000516.1, forward strand.
TCGACGGCGTCATCTCCACTCCCGACGCGCCGTCGATCTATGACATTCCCAAGGTACTGCACCGTGAAGAGCTCGACGCGTTCGTTGTGCGGCGGCTCAGCCTGCCCTTCCGCGACGTCGACTGGACCGAGTGGGACGATCTGCTCCGGCGCGTTCACGAACCACACGAGACGGTGCGAATAGCGTTGGTGGGTAAATACGTTGATTTGTCCGACGCCTACCTGTCGGTGGCTGAGGCGTTGCGGGCCGGCGGCTTCAAGCATCACGCGCGTGTCGAGTTGCGCTGGGTCGGCTCCGATGACTGCCGGACGGATGGCGGTGCCGCGGCGACGCTATCCGATGTGCACGGCGTGCTGATCCCGGGCGGCTTCGGTATCCGGGGCATCGAAGGCAAAATCGGTGCGATCCGATATGCCCGTACCCACGGGCTGCCGGTGCTGGGTTTGTGTCTGGGGTTGCAGTGCGTCGTGATCGAGGCGGCGCGATCGGTCGGCCTCGCGCAGGCCAACTCCGCAGAGTTCGACCCCGCGACGCCCGACCCGGTGATTTCGACGATGGCCGACCAGAAGGACATCGTGGCCGGAGCGGCCGACATGGGCGGAACCATGCGCCTCGGCGCGTATCCGGCCGTACTGCAGCCGGGTTCGATTGTCGCGGAGGCATATCAGACCACCGAGGTGTCCGAGCGGCACCGCCATCGCTACGAGGTGAACAATGACTACCGCGAGGCGATCGCGGCCAGCGGGTTGCGGTTCTGCGGAACATCACCGGACGGTCGCCTCGTCGAGTTTGTCGAGTATCCGCCAGAGGTGCATCCATTCCTCGTCGGCACGCAGGCGCATCCGGAACTGAAGAGCCGTCCAACGCGGCCGCATCCGCTGTTCGCCGCGTTCGTCGGTGCTGCGTTGGATTACAAAGCGGCAGAACGTTTGCCGGTCGAGATTCCGGAGCCATGGCCGAACGGCAACGAACACCCAGCGAGGGCCGAGGGGCTGCTGCACCAGCCAGTGACCCGTGGCTGAGCACGTCTTTGAGACCGTCTCATCCGAAACGGTTTACCAGGGAAGCATATTGGCGCTGCGCGTCGATCAGGTAAGGATGCCCGGCGGAGGCACCGCCAAACGGGAAGTGGTCGAACACCACGGGGCTGTAGCGGTCGCGGCGGTCGACACCGACAGGAGGGTGGCAATGGTGTATCAGTATCGCCATCCACTGGGGCGCCGGTTGTGGGAACTACCCGCCGGGCTGCTCGACACACCTGGAGAAGATCCGCTGACAACGGCCAAACGTGAACTGCAGGAGGAATCAGGGCTGGCCGGCACTGATTGGCGGGTCCTGCTTGACACGGCCTCCTCGCCGGGCTTCTCGGACGAATCGGTACGCACGTACCTGGCCACGGGCCTGTCGCAGGTCGAGCGGCCCCAGGCCGAAGACGAAGAAGCCGACCTCACCGTGCATTGGTTCGGGCTGCATGACGCCGCCGCGATGGTCCTGGCCGGTGAGATCGTGAACGCGTCCGCCGCGGCGGGGGTACTGGCGGCCTACGCGGCGGTGATCGACGGCAAGCCGACCCGGCCGGTCGACGCGCCGTGGCCGGACCGACCCACGACGTTCGCCCGTCGACGGGCCGGATGATGACCGCGGTCGCGCCCGCACTGGGCGGGCAGCTGCAGGGCTACCTCGATCACCTGACCATCGAGCGGGGCGTCGCGGTCAACACGTTGAGCTGCTACCGGCGCGATCTTCGCCGCTATCAAGACCATCTGATGCTGCGCGGCATCCACGACCTGGGCGAGGTGACCGAAAAGGACGTCAGTGACTTCCTCGCGGGACTGCGCCGAGGCGATCCCGATGCGGGCGTGGCCGGGCTGTCTGCGGTCTCCGCGGCCCGGGCCCTGATCGCGGTGCGCGGCTTGCACCGATTCGCCGCGGCAGAGGGGGTGACCGCCGCCGACGTCGCCAAGGCGGTCAAGCCGCCGACGCCGAACCGGCGGTTGCCCAAGAGCCTCACGGTCGACGAGGTGCTGGCACTGTTGACCGGTGCCGGTGGCGAGGATCCCGCCGACGGCCCGCTGACGTTGCGCAACCGTGCCCTGCTGGAACTCCTGTACTCCACTGGCGCGCGGATCTCGGAAGCGGTTGGCCTCGACGTCGACGACCTCGACACGCGTGCGCGGTCTGCGCTGCTGCGCGGAAAGGGCGACAAACACCGGCTGGTGCCGGTCGGCCGGCCCGCCATCGACGCGCTCGACGCGTATTTCGTACGCGGCAGGCCCGATTTGGCGCGCCGGGGCCGGGGGACAGCCGCGATCTTCCTCAATGCGCGCGGCGGCAGGCTTTCGCGACAGAGCGCATGGCAGGTCTTGCAAGACGCCGCGGAGAGGGCGGGGATCACCTCCGCGGTCTCGCCGCACACGCTGCGCCATTCCTTCGCGACGCACTTGCTCGACGGCGGCGCAGACGTTCGCGTCGTGCAGGAACTGCTCGGCCACGCATCGGTAACGACCACCCAGATCTACACCTTGGTAACCGTGCACGCGCTGCGTGAAGTGTGGGCGGGCGCTCACCCTCGCGCACATTGAACCGAAGCACATACTGAACCGTGTCACTGATGTGCGTGTTCAGGCGTGCATCGGCGGCGCGCGACCTCCGGAGGTGCCGAGCGTGGTAGTCAACGGCCCATCATTGAGTGCGACTCGGCGATAGGGCGCCGGGATGGTGGACCAGCAACTGGTGAACCTGGCCTTCGGCGCGGGGTTGGTGGCCGCGCTCAATCCGTGCGGGTTCGCGCTGCTGCCCACCTACTTGACCCTGGTCGTGCGCGCCGACCGCGCGGGCCAGCTCACCCTGCTGGCGCGTGCGGTCGGGGCAACGGCAACGATGCTGTTGGGCTTCATGGTGGTATTCGGGACGTTCGGCTTGCTCACCGTGTCGGTGCTGGAGGCAGTGCAGCGCTATCTGCCTTACGTCACCGTGCTGATCGGTTTCGTGCTCGTGGTGCTCGGTTTCTGGCTCTTGTCGGGCCGGCGGCTGGCCGGGTTGAATCCGTTGGCTCACAGCGCCAGATGGGCTCCCACAGCGCGCATCGGCTCGATGTTCGGCTACGGCGTGGGCTACGCGCTCGCCTCCCTGTCATGCACTTTGGGACCGTTTCTCGCAGTCACCGCGGCGAGCTTTCGCATGGGTCTCATCCTTGAGGGCCTGCTGACGTTTTTGGCCTATGCGGCCGGCATGTCGCTCATCGTGGGCGTGCTGGCCATCACCGCCGCATTCGCGAATCCGATCAGGATCGAGCTGATGCGCAGGATGTTGCCGTATATCAACAGGATTGGCGGCGCCCTGGTGGCGTTGGTCGGTCTGTACGTCGGCTACTTCGGCATCTATGAGTTGCGGTTGTTCAGCGGCAACGGAAACCCCCAAGACCCGGTGATCTTGGCGGCCGCGCGGGTGCAGAGCGCGATCGTCACCTGGGTGTACGGGCACGGGGCATACCCGTGGCTGGTGGCGCTGATCGTGCTGGTATCTGCCGCGGTCTTTTTGACCTGGCGCAGACGGTCGCGCCGCTCGCCCGAGTTCGACGATCACGAGCACAGTCGCGAAGGGCTTCTGCAGGAAGACTATGCGTGACCGCTGCGCGCGGGACGATACTTGAAGGTCAGCGCGGCTTGGGCAAAGCTTTTCTTATCAGGCGACGACGAGCGGCGAGGAGACCAGGTGAGCGGGGGCGAGACCGGTGCCGACGCGGTCGAGCGCTACCTGGCGGGTCTGGCTGCCCACGATTGGGACGGGCTTGCCGCCACCATTGCCGACGAAGGCCTCACCCGCGACGGCCCGTTCTGTGACCGCATCGACGGCAAACGGCGCTACGTCGACTTCCTGCGTGTCCTCGTCCCGTCACTGAAGAGATATGAACTGAAGGTGCAGCGGGTGTCGCATGTGTCTGAGCGCATGTCGTTCGTCGAGCTGAGCGAGACCTTCGAAGTCAACGGCGAACTCACCGAGTATCCCGAGTGCATCCTGTTCGAGCGCAATGGCGACGGACTGATCTCTCACGTCAGCGTGTTCATCAAGCAGCCCGGAGCTGAAGCGCCGGTCGAGGGCGGGCGCGCCCGCTGACTTGCCGGTTGACGGTCCTGCGGTCAGGTCAACACCTGCGGGTCGCGACGCAACTCACGACGCGCCATCGCCTCGAACAGGCCAGTGAAAGCGTGGCTGTTGAAGAAGTCGCCGTAGTTGCGCGCGGCGTCACGGTTCATTGGGACGCCGCCCCCCGCGGCCGCGATGCGCCAGGCCTGCCTGCTGCGCCACTCAAACGCCATGGCCCGCAGGTATGCCTGCCGGATGTCGGTGGCCAGCACCACAACACCGTGGTTGGCGAGCAGGCCGACGTTGGCCTCACCAATGGCGGCGGCCACCGCACGAGCGTTGCCGGCGTCGTCGACCGACCCCCAGTACTCGTCGTACACGGCGACCCCGCCGTGGTACAGCGCGCCGGTCTGGTCATAGATCTGCGGAGCGCGCCCGATGTCCGCCCACACGGTTCCCCACTGGGAGTGATTGTGGATCGCCACCCCGATGTCGTCGCGGGCACGGTGCAATTCGACGTGCAGCGTGATGGCCGGTGTGATCGTCCAGCGGCCCGCTATCTCGTTGCCGTCGGCGTCCATGGTCATGATGTCGCTCGCCGTGACCTCGTCCCAGGTGAGCCCGAAGGGGTTCACCAGGAAGGTGCCGTCGGGTTGTTTATAGGTGATGTGACCGGCGAGGTGGTCGTTGTACCCCTCGGCGAAAAGGCATCGACACAGCAGGGCCAATTCCTGGGACGCGGTAAGTTCCGGCAACGCGGGGGCAACGGGCTTTGTGACGACCATAGGTCGCATCGCGGTCGGGGTTTTGGTATCAGCGCGTGTCACGTTCGTTTCATCCCTCCTCCGGCAAGGATTCGTTCGAGCCGGTCGCCGTAAAAGGTAAGAGCATTGTCCGCCAAAATCTTTCGTTCCAAGGCGCCCCCGAGCCCACGGTCCTCGACGCTCTTTACCGCACCGGGAAAGACGGCGTCGTGGTGGGGATAGTCGGACGCGAACATCACGTTGTCGGCCCACCCCTGCTCAAGTGCAGAGGCCAGGCCCGGCTCTTCGATTTCAAATGTCAGCCACGAGCGCGTGTTGAGGGTGCCCCTCGGGTCTCCGCCGCGGTAGTCGCCGGGCGCGAGCTCGTAGTGCTCCTCGATGCGATCCACCCAGGTCGGGGCCCAGCCGCAGCCCGCCTCGAGGAAGCCGACCCGCAGCCGCGGGAAACGCTGGAAGATCCCCGCCAGGGTCACGTTGACCATCGCCGCCATCTGCTCGAAGACGTGGCTGACGATGTGGCAACCCGCGTAGCTGGACATGCGGTCCAGGCCGATGGTGTCCAGGCCAGAGAGATAGGCCTCGTGAAATGACACTGGGACGTCGAGCTCCTGGGCCGTGTTCCACAGCACGTCGAAATCGGGGTGGTCGGCGGTGCGCCCGCCGATCCGATTGGGTCGCATCACGCCACCCACGAAACCGTGAGCACTGACCGCCCGCTGCAATTCTGCCGCCGCCAGGCCGGGGTCTTGTTGAGGCAGCAATGCCACCCCGATCAGACGGTTCGGGTCGGTGGCGCAGTAGCCGGCCAGCCAATCGTTGTACGCGCCGCACAGGGCGGCAGCAATGTCGGGGTGCTCCACCAGCCCGAACATCAATCCGACGCTGGGGTACAGCACCGCCGCCCGGATCCCCTCGTCGTCCAGGACTTGCAGGCGCACATTTGGGTCGCGACCCCCTTCGCGCCGTTGTCCACCGGCTGACACGTGATTCTGAAGGCCGCCGGGGAACGGGAACTTCGACCGCCACAGGCGGCCTTCGATGCGGTAGGTGACGAAACCGCCGGCCTCGGCGACGAACTGCATGGCGCTGTCGCGCATCGCCGAGGGGATGGCGTCCACCAGTTCGGGAAGGGTCTCCTCGACATGCCCGTCGGCATCTATAACAAGCGACATTTCGACCCCCTTGCCGCGGCGGTCAGCATTTTAAATGACTAAAATACGAAAATAGAAACAAGTGCAAGACCCGTCAAGCACGGCACTCCCGCGCATCCCAGCCGTGGGCCGGGATGGCCAGTCGGGCGGAGTGCGTCAGCCCAAATAAGTGGATTCGAGCACCAGATCGGGCAGCAGCGCCTGGTATTCGACGTGGGTCTTGTGCTCGACGGTGTCCCACTTCCTGCCCTGTTGGTCCCGCATGTACGCACGGTATTTCGGTGCGCCCGGAATCCGGACGTTGTCGGCCACCACGATGGAGCCGCGGTGAAGCCAGCCGCGATCCATGATCGCCAGCAAGTCGTCGATGTACGCGGCCTTGTCATGGTCGACGAACATGAAGTCGAGGGCTCCGTCGGAAAAGCCATGGTGGGCGGCCAGCGCGTCGAGCGTCTTACCGCCGTCGCCGATGGTGCCGACCACGCACGTGATGCGGTCGTCGGTGCCTGCGTGCGCCCAGATGCGCCGCGCGATCTCGGCGTTGGCCGCGGCGAGCTCGACCGAGAACACCTTCGCGGAGGGAGCGGACCGGGCGATTCGCAACGCGCTGTATCCGCAGTAGGTGCCCAGCTCGAGCGCCGTGCGGGGATCGGCTCGTTGCACGGCCTCGTCGAGCAGTGCGCCCTTCTCGTCGCCGACGTTGATCAGCATCGCCTTGTCGTACGCGAACTTGTCGATCGTGGCCAGCACGTCGTCGACGTCACCGGCACGGGCGTGGCTGACGACGTAGTCCGCGGCCGCCGCCTCGCGCCCGTCGCCGATCTGACCGGTGGTGGTGATGTTGCGCGCGCCGAAGGCCAGTCGCCACACCGACCAGCGCAGCAGTGGCATGCGCTGCCTGAGGTTCATGACGAAACACTACGTCGCGTTGGCACAATGGACGGTGTGACGTCGCAGGGCACCCGGGCGCGCCAGCGGCCGGTCGACATGGCCGCGACGATCGCGCTGCTGATCGGGCACGGGGTCGTGGCGTTTCTCACCTACTTGGTGGTGGGCCTGTCGGTGATGAGCACCGACAGCTGCTCGTACCGGGCCTGCGGGAGCCAAGTGTGGGCCGAAGTGGGCGTGCAGGGTGTGCTGTTCGGCGGGATCGTGCTCGTGGTCGCCGATCTGGTCATCTGCATCCGGCGGATGAGCAAGGGCAGGCGGGCGTGGTTCGTGCCGTTGCTGTTCTACCTGGCGCAGGTGGCCCTGGCGGCTGCGGGGTGGGGGATGGTTTCGCTGGCGGGCCCCGTCTAAACGTCGGCTCCATCAGCTTGCGGGTCTTCCTGTAACGAGATGTTCACCCCGTTAAACTTGCCCGGATGTTCGCCACCACAGCGCAGGGAGGCCCGGCGTGACCGAGGGCGTGCCACCGGCGAGCGAGGCGATGGGGTCAAGTCCGACGGTGAGCGTGGCGGCGGGGACTGACCCCGAGCACCCCGGCGTTGGCCTCACCGGCCGGGCGCCGCGCACGATTCCCGACCCCAAGCCCAAGACCGCGCACGGCCCGGCCAAAGTCATCGCGATGTGCAACCAGAAGGGCGGTGTCGGCAAGACCACCTCGACGATCAACCTCGGCGCGAGCCTGGCCGAATACGGACGTCGGGTATTGCTGGTCGACCTCGACCCGCAGGGCGCCCTGTCGGCGGGCCTCGGCGTGCCGCACTACGAGCTGGACGCGACGATCCACAACGTGCTCATCGAATCGAAGGTCTCCCTCGACGATGTGATGGTGCACACCCGGGTCAAGCATATGGACCTGGTGCCGAGCAACATCGACCTGTCGGCCGCCGAAATTCAGCTTGTCAACGAGGTGGGCCGCGAACAGACGTTGGCACGTGCCCTATATCCCGTTCTCGACCGGTACGACTACGTGCTGATCGACTGTCAGCCGTCGTTGGGTCTGCTGACCGTCAACGGGCTTGCGTGTGCGGATGGCGTCGTAATCCCCACTGAGTGCGAATACTTTTCGTTACGAGGGCTGGCGTTGCTCACCGACACCGTCGACAAGGTCCGTGACCGCCTCAACCCGCGGCTACGCATAAGCGGAATCCTGATCACCCGATTCGACACGCGCACCGTCAATGCCCGGGAGGTGATGGCGCGGGTCGTGGAGCGGTTCGGCGACCTCGTGTTCGACACCGTCATCACCCGCACCGTGCGCTTCCCGGAGACCAGCGTGGCCGGCGAGCCGATCATCACCTGGGCGCCGAAGTCCGTTGGCGCGGAGGCGTATCGGTCGTTGGCCCGCGAGGTGATCGACCGGTTCGGCGGCGCGTGACCTCGACGTCGGCAGACTCAGGTTTTCATGTCCGGCTCGCCAATTTCGAGGGGCCGTTCGACCTGTTGCTGCAGCTGATCTTCGCCCACCGGCTCGATGTGACCGAAGTGGCGCTGCACCAGGTCACTGACGAGTTCATCGCATACACGAAAAGCATTGGCGCACAGCTCGAACTGGAGGAAACGACGGCGTTTCTGGTGGTGGCGGCGACGCTGCTGGATCTCAAGGCGGCACGCCTGCTGCCCGCCGGTGAAGTGGAGGACGCCGAGGACCTGGCGCTGCTGGAGGTAAGGGACCTGCTGTTCGCCCGATTGTTGCAGTACCGGGCGTTCAAGCACGTCGCCGAGATGTTCGCCGAACTGGAAGCCGCTGCGCTGCGCAGCTATCCGCGCGCGGTCGCGCTGGAGGACCGGTACGCCGAATTGCTGCCCGAGGTGATGCTGGGCGTCGACGCGCAGAGTTTCGCTCAGATCGCGGCGATCGCGTTGACCCCTCGATCGATTCCGACGGTGGCCACCGAGCACCTGCACGAGACCATGATCTCGATCCCCGAGCAGGCCGGACACGTACTCGACGTGCTCGAACGGCGCGGCGTGGGGCAGTGGGCGACGTTCTCCGAGTTGGTCGCCGACTGTCGGGATGCCATCCAGATCGTGGGGCGATTCCTGGCGCTGCTCGAGTTGTATCGGCTGCGGGCGGTAGCATTCGACCAGTCAGAACCACTTGGTGTGCTCCAGGTTTCGTGGACCGGAGAGCGTCCGACCGACTTGCTAAAAGCGCGAGACCAGCCATGAATCCAGAAATACCCGATCTCGATCTGGGTCTTGACCTGGAGCCGCCGGTTCCCGAGCTCGATGACGCCGAGCTCGGTGCGGCGCTCGAGGCGATGCTGCTGGTGGTCGACACCCCAGTCTCGCTCGAGACCTTGGCCAGCGCGACTGAACAG
>JAFAWC010000071.1 GCA_019242135.1 Mycobacteriaceae bacterium
GCCTTCGTCGCGCATCTCGGCAAGCCAGGTGAGTTCCTGGTCGAGCTTCTCGAAGTATTCGTCGTCGGTGAAGTACGCCGGCTTGATCCGGAAGAAGTTGGCGAGCGCCGCCATCGTCGCCGCCGACGGATTCGTGCGGTTACCCGAGCGCAGCTGCGACAGATACGGCGCCGACATGGTGATGCCCTCGGCCTTGAGCGCCGCGATCACTTCCGCCGACGTGTGCTGCCCCCGCCCCGGGGGATATACCGTTTCGAACAGCCGGTTCAGCCGGGCCGCGAATGTCTTGCTCATCGATGGACCTCCGAGGCTGGAAGAGGGACAGGGGACGCCTTTTATTTGCTGATCATCGTAACTGGTCTTTTGCTCGCAGCCAAGTGCAAACGGAATTATATTTGCGCCGGTGTCGAAAAACGGCAGGTGAAGGGCCCTTGCGAGCCGGAACTTCGAGCGCCTTGGGTAAATCCCAGAAAGCCCTGACAAGCAAATTTCTGTTCCATGGCTAAAAATCGTCCGGTGCCCGCGGTCTCGTGGTATAAGGACCGTAGATATTTGATCCTGCAAAAAACCGGCAAGCTTCGACACTGTCCTGCAGGTCGCTTTGCTACGGCGCAGGAAGTCTAGCGCCCGACGCCTCCCCGTGGCGCCGCTTTGACGACGACGCCCACAACGAGACCACGACGACGACCACACTGACGACCACAGCGGCCACCCACGGACGCCAGGACCATAGCTCTCAAGCCGCAAGCAGCATCGCCAGAATCGCGGTATCGGGATGGCTGATCGGGTCGACCCCCACCCGGCTCACCATCGAGGTGACGGTGCCGTCGGCCTCGGCTTCCACCCATGCCGCGCGGTGCTCGAGCCCGAGATGCGGCAGCCCTGGCAGCAGCACACAACCAGAAGCGGCGCCGGTGCACTCGGGTAGGGACGGAACCGTCTCCGACGGCGGATGCAGCATCATCAGCGCCGGTGGCGTGTGGTCCGCGAAATAGCCTGGGGTCAAAGCGGTTTCACCGACAACCGGACCTTCGGCGAGCACCAGTCCGACGGTGCCCGGCTCGGGCTCGTCGGGTAGGTCCTCGCGCACACCGAAAATCGTTGTGGTCGACAGCAAACCCGGCAACGAGGCCACCCGCACCGCGACGATGAGCAGCTGTGCCCACTCTTTGGTGGAATCGGGCCACCGGCCCGAGACGACAAACCCCTTGAGCGAGCCATGGGAATGAAATGGGGCCACCTCAATGGCCCGGCCGGATCCCGTACTCATATCCGCCGCCTCCGCCCCGCAACGTCTCGCACCAGCAATGACACGCCGCTGGGTCGATGAGGTCAGAATGACCGAACCTGCTGCTGGCACGCAACAGGACACGAGTGCTAACGCGCGGTTAATCGAACGTGACAGCGGATCTCACCGGCGCGCGCCGCCGTGCACTTCTCGGACCGCCCGTCCGCCAGTATCGGAAGAGCACCCGGCCCAGCACGACCGCCTCACCGTAGGTCCGCGAGTCGTCCGTGGCGAGCGAATTGTCTCCCTCGATCCACCAACCGTCTCCGTACGGTCGAATCGCCCGCTTGACGACGAGGAGATCCGGCCGGCTGCGGAAGCGGGCGATCACCACGTCACCCGACCGCACCCGGCGCACCGGGTAAGCCACCAGCAGGTCACCGTCGACGAGCGTCGGCATCATCGATGACCCGGAAACTCCGACCGCGTACGCCTGTGCCACGAGCCAGCCGAGCGTGGCGCTGGCGACAGCCGTTCCGGCGACGATCAGCGTCCGGCCCACGATGGTCACAGCCGAAACCTAACCCCCCACGACGGCCACGTCCGGCAAGAACTGCCCGTACCGCCCGGGTCTGCGTCGAGCTGTACGCCGTTGTCGGCGTTCCAGGTAAGGTCGCAAGAGGGAGATCGAGCACGCGGAATGACACCCACACAGCCCTATCAACGTTTGCGATGACGGAGGTTCAAATGAGACTGCCGAGCTTTCTCGCTCCCCGCCTTACCGCTTCTGCGCACTGCGACTTGCCTTGCGGCGTATATGACCCAGCCCAGGCACGCATCGAGGCCGAGTCGGTCAAGGCCATTGCCGAGAAGTATCAGGCGAACGAGGACCCCGAGTTCCGTGCCCGTGCGCTGCTTATCAAGGAGCAGCGTTCCGAACTCGTTAAGCACCACCTGTGGGTGCTGTGGACGGACTATTTCAAGCCGCCGCACTTCGAGAAGTACCCCCAACTGCACCAGCTGGTAAACGAAGCAACGAAGCTCGCCGGCGCCTCCGGCACCAAGGGCTCCGTCGACCCTCAGGTGGCGCAGCAACTCCTCGACAAGATCGACGAGATCGCCAAGATCTTCTGGGAGACGAAACAGGCCTGACCCGGCGGTCCGGGGACACGACGGTCAATCCTAGAAGACGGTCAACCCTAGAAGGCGCGGCTCACCACCGCGCCTGAATAGGCCTGAACAGAAGCGTCGCGTCAGTACAAGACGATGACGAGGAGAATGCCCAGTAGAACCACCGCGATCAACGCCGCCCGCAAAGCCGATGTCATCTGGGAACGTGCGTAGACGTGCGACGAGGAGTTCCACTCCGACGTTGACAGCGCCGGGTTTTTGCGGATCGGATGAGCCGCCATCAGAAACCCCCTGCTTGCACTTCGCGTTCTGCTCTTTCTGCTCTCCGTGAGACCTGCCACAGAGTTCCCATTGTGGCGGTGATCATAACCGCTCGGCGCTGACTGACAAAGCCAAAGCAAACATCGGCGGCTGGGCTATGACAGGCCGAGACAAAGTTAGCCCTGCAAGACATTTCGCTGAAACGAACCCGGGGTTGTTAATCGGTCGCGCCGCGGGTTGGCAGATTGTCCACAGACTGAAACGGACACGGGGCCAGACGACGCGGTCGGCGCCGGTCCGAGGGCCGGCGGGGCTGTGGATGAATCTGTGCAAACTGTGGATAACCCATGAGTAACGACCGATAGCTGGCGCGAGCCGCGGACTGCAGGCGCTCCTTCTTCGGTCTTGGTTACCCTGGTGCGGTGATCCAGGTGTGCTCCCGGTGCAGCACGCGATGGAACGTGCGCGACCATCAGCGGCAGTGGTGTCCGCGCTGCCACGGCGCGCTGTTGCCCCCTCACGAGTCCGCGCCCTGGCAGATGCCCTCATTAGGGGCCGGTCCGCCCGCCGCGACTGGTCAACACAGTGCACGCCGTCGATCCGGTGCCCTGTTGCCCCCCGGGTATCGCTGGATCGCGGTACGTCCCGGCGCCGCCCCGCCGCGCCGCCGCCAGCGCCGACCGCTCGGCCCGACCCCGCGCTATGCGGTCATCCCGCGGTGGGGACTGGTCGACCCTGCGACCCAAGAGTCGCCGACGTCGGCCGAGGGTGTCCGGCGTGGCCCGTCGCTGTGGGCCGTACGCGCGACGCTGGTGACCACCGTCGTCGCGCTGGGCGCCGCGGCGCTGTTGCACATCGCGCGTTACGCACTGCTCATCGTCAACCGGGACATACTGCTGAATTCGATCGTCGCCGAAGTGGCAACCTGGGTGCCCGTGGCAGCGAGCGTGGGTGCCATGTTCGCGATTGTCGGCACCGCATTCGTCTTGACCGAGTGGCTAATCGCCCGACGGGCCGCAGCATTCGGGCAGATGTCCGCGCCCGACCCGCGACCACTGTGGGCGCTGCGCGCGGGGTGTCTCGTGCCCCTGGCCAATTGGCTGTGGGCGCCCACGTATGTCGTCGAGCTCGCCACCGTGGAAGGTCGCTATCGGCTCCTGCGGCCCGTGATCTGGGCGTGGGCGCTGCTGTTCGTGCTCAGCACGCTGGTGTCCACGTTCGCGACCGCGACGAGCTTTCCGAGCGACACCCAGGGCATCGCCAACAACACCGTCAGTTTCATCGTCGCCTACCTGATGGCCATGGCGGCGACCGTCGCCGTGGCCCGGCTGGTGTTCGCGTTCGAGCGCACGGGCGTCGAGCGACCCTCGCATCGGTGGGTCGTGGTCGGCGAGGAGACACAATCCCGCCCCGAATCGTCGGCCGCGGTTGAGCCGGAAGGCCGGGAACCGGCAGCATAGCTTCTATGACGTCGGGCGGCGGGGCACACGCCGCGCATCCATTCGTGGTGGCTCACCGGGGTGCATCCGCCGACCGCCCGGAGCACACCCTGGCGGCCTACGAGTTGGCGCTGCAGCAGGGTGCGGAAGGCGTCGAATGCGACGTGCGACTGACCCGCGACGGGCACCTGGTGTGCGTACACGACCGCCGGGTGGATCGCACATCGACCGGCGCTGGGCTGGTCAGCGAGATGACGCTGGCACAGCTGCGGGCGTTCGACTATGGCGCGTGGCACGACAGCTGGCGAGCCGACGGGACGGTCGGCGACACCGGATTGCTGACTCTGGAGGCGCTGGTCCGGTTGGTCCTCGACTGGCGACGGCCGGTGAAGATCTTCATCGAGACCAAACACCCGGTGCGATACGGGTCACTGGTCGAGAGCAAGGTGCTGGCGCTGCTGCACCGCTTCGGTGTCGCCTCGCCCGCGTCGGCGGATCGGTCCCGAGCGGTGGTGATGTCGTTCTCGGCGGCCGCGGTGTGGCGGATCAGGCGCGCGGCGCCGATGCTGCCGACCGTGCTGCTCGGCGACACATCGCGCTACCTGGGGGGTAGCGCCGCGACCACGGTCGGCGCTACCGCGGTCGGGCCGTCGATTCAGACACTGCGCGAGCATCCCGAGCTTGTCGATCGCGCCGCGGCGCAGGGCCGGGCCACGTACTGCTGGACGGTCGACGAGCAGACCGACATCGAGTACTGCCGCGACCTCGGGGTCGCGTGGATCGCCACCAACCATCCCGGCCCGGCCAAGCGGTGGCTCAGCAGCGCTCGCGCGAAGAGCTTCTGACCCTCAACCGCCTGGTTCTGATTGCAACACATCTGCGGGCACCGGCTGGTCCGCCGAGATGGCCGCGAACAGCCGAGACGCGGCCTCGCTGTTCCACTGCACGACATCGCCGACTGCATTGACGGCGAAACCCCCGATCGGGACTGTGGTGGTCACAGGCGATCCGTGCAGTGCCCACGCCAGCCGAACCAGGTCCCACACGTGCGCACCCGAGTCCACGGTCATCGCGTTGGTCACCGAAGTCTTCACAGACCACCACCGAAACGGGTTCAGCCACACCGCCGGGCTGGCAGCGCGGTGCAGCAGCGCGGACAGAAACTCTCGTTGATTGATCATCCGGTCGAGGTCGGCGCGCGGCGTGGCACGGGACCGGACATACCCGAGAGCGTTGCGACCGTCGAGTTTCTGGCACCCGGCGGGCAGGTCGATGCCGGCCAGCGGATCGTTGATGGGCTGCGCCGGGCACAAGGTGACGCCGCCGACCGCGTCCACGACCGCGGCGAACCCGGCGAAACCGATCTCTCCGTAGTGATCCACCCGAATGCCCGTGGCTTGCTCGACCGTGTGCACCAGCAACTGTGGGCCGCCGATCGCGAACGCCGAGTTGATCTTGTCCTGCCCATTGCCCGGGATGGTCACCAACGAGTCGCGGGGGATCGATACGACCGTGGGCGCCACATCGGAGATCAGGCTGGGGATGTGGATGAGCATGATGGTGTCGGTGCGGCCGTTGCCGACGTCGCCGCCCGTCGCCAGCGCGGCCTGCTGCTCCGGCGATAGATCGCTGCGGCTGTCCGAGCCGACGAGCAGCCACGTGGTGCCGTGGCCCGGCGCGGGCCGTCCGGGATAGTCCGAAAGGACCGGAGCGCGGTGCAGCGAACGGTCGACCCAGACCCCGAGACCGATGACCGTGAGCAGCCCTGCGATGAGAATAAGGCTGACCCAGCGGCCCCAGCGCCGGCGGCGGTGGGGCTTGCCGCCACGTCCAGACCGTGTCGGCTTCGGTGGCGGCGGGGGCCGATATCCCGGCGGCGGGAGCCGATAGTCCGGTGGCGGCGGGGGCCGATAGTCCGGTGGCGGCGGGGGCCGATGGCCCGGCGGCGACGGTCGATACCCGGGGTTGCGACGGATGACCTGCGACGGCTCCGACCGTGGCGGCCAGTCGTCAGTCACCCGAACAATCTACGGCCTCAGCGCAGCCAGCCGAGGTGTTCGGCGAGCACCGCGTAGCCGACGAACGCGACCGTGTCGATGAGTCCGTGGGCGATGATCAGCGGCCACAGCCGACCGTAACGGCGCCACACGATCCCGAACACCGCGCCCATCGCGAAGTTCCCGAGGCCCGCGCTGTATCCCTGATACAGGTGGTAGGCGCCGCGTAGCGTGCTGGAGGAGAGCACCGTGCCGGCGCCGCCGACGCCGAGCTGGCGAAGGCGGGTCATGAGATAGCCGACCACGATCACTTCCTCGGCCCAGCCGTTGGCGAAGGCGACCAAGATCAGCACCGGTGCCCGCCACCACGTGTCGGTCAGCGTCGTCGGCACTACCGACGCACTCAGCCGCAGCGTTCGCGCGAGCAGGTACAGGCCCAGTCCGGGCACCCCGATCAACGTGGCCAAGCCGATGCCGCCGAGCACGTCGGCGCGCCACCGCAGTCGGCCCAGGCCGATGTCTCGCGGCGCAATCCCGCTGCGCGACAACAAGTACAGCGCCAGCGCGCCCCATGCCAGCAGCTCTGCGATCGACGCCAGGTTCAGCCCGAGGTCGATCAGGTCGAAGTAAGACCGCCGCGGGATCAGCGGGATCCTCTGCTTGCTGAGCGTGCGCAATACCGAATCGGCGAGCTGCAGCACCGAGGTGACGGCGGACAGCCCGAACGTCACGGCCAACACGATGACGACCTCGAGCCGCAGCGTGCGCCGTTCGACGGCCGCGTCGGTCATGCCGACACGTTAACCACGCGCGCGCAGTCCGTTGCGGAACGGGCAGCCGATCAGCACCCGGATGGCTCGGCTCAATCCGGTCGTGTCGGCGACCGGCGCACCGAACGGCAGCCGCACGTCGAGGTCGGCGTCGTCAGCGGCGACCACGTCAAGCAGGGCAGGCATCAGCGGCGCTAGTACCCGGCGCAGTCGGCCCCGGATCCACACCAGCGACCGCACCGGGCTGCGCAGCGGCAAGGGCTTGACGCGCAACCGGTCGCTGCTCGCCGACCGATAGGGTTTGACGGTGGCCCGCATCGCGTATCTCGGCCCGGAGGGGACATTCACCGAGGCGGCGTTGCTGCAGTTGGCGGATGGCGGAATGATCCCTGGGCACGCGCGCGTGGAGCCGGTCGCCGCCGACAGTGCCGCCGCCGCGCTGCAGCTCGTACGCGACCACGAAGCCGACTATGCGTGCGTGCCGATCGAGAACTCGATCGAGGGATCGATCCTGCCGGCGTTGGACAGCCTGGCCGGCGGGGCGCCGCTGCGGCTGTTCGCAGAGCTGATCCTCGACGTCGCGTTCAGCATCGTCGCCCGACCCGGTGTGCCCCTCGCCCAGGTGCAGACCGTCGCTGCGTTCCCGGTCGCCGCCGCGCAGGTCCGACGCTGGCTCGCGCAGCACCTGCCCGCCGCGGCGGTCGTGCCGGCGAACTCCAACGCGTCCGCTGCCGTCGACGTCGCCGCCGGCCGCGCCGACGCCGCGGTCAGCACCCCGTTGGCCGCCCAGCGGTACGGCCTGACCGAGTTGGCCGGCGGAGTCGTCGACGAGCCGAATGCTCGCACCCGGTTCGTGTTGGCCGGGCTCCCCGCGCGTCCGCCCCCACGCACCGGGGCCGATCGGACGTCGGTGGTGCTGCGCCTCGACAACCACCCGGGCGCGCTCGTCGAGGCGCTGACGGAGTTCAGCATTCGGGACATCGACCTCACCAGGATCGAATCCCGACCCACCCGAACCGAACTCGGGACGTACGTGTTCTTCCTCGATTGCGTCGGCCACATCGACGACATCGCGGTCGCCGAGGCACTCAAGGCGCTGCACCGTCGTTGTGCAGATGTGAGATACCTGGGTTCGTGGCCGACGGGATCGGTGACCGGGGCGGTGCCGCCGGAGATGGACGAGGCAGACCACTGGCTGCACGGTCTGCGCGAGCAATCACAGACCGACCCGCGTCCAGAGGTGCCATCGTGAGCGGGCGCCTGGTGCTGCTGCGCCATGGTCAGTCACACAGCAACGTCGAACGATGCCTCGACACCCGCCCGCCCGGCGCCTCGTTGACTCCGGCCGGTGTCGCGCAGGCCCGGGACTTCGCGCGGGCGTTCGGGCCGCCCGCGGGGATGCTTGTGCACTCGCTCGCGGCGCGGGCCCGCGAGAGCGCAGCGGTGATCGGCGAAGTGTGGGGTCTTCCGCCGCGGGAGATCGACGGCATCCACGAGGTGCAGGTGGGCGAACTGGAGATGCGCAACGACGACGAGGCCGTCAAGACGTTCAACCGGGTCTATGAGCGTTGGCACCTCGGCGAGCTGGACGTCCGGCTGCCCGGCGGCGAAAACGGCGCCGAGGTGCTGGACCGGTTCCTGCCGGTGCTGGCCGATTTGCGCATGCGGTATCTGGATAACGACGCTTGGACGACCGACATCGTGGTGGTCTCCCATGGCGCCGCGATCCGGCTGGCCGCCGCGACTCTCGCCGGGGTGGACGGGTCATTCGTGGTCGAGCACCACATCGGCAACGCCGAGTCGGTGGTCCTTTCACCGATCACCGATGGCCGGTGGAGTTGCGTGCACTGGGGCCAGTACGGCCCTCCCTTCATGGCCGACCCGCGCGGCATGCCCCGCCCGGAGGAACTGGAGTCCGCCGACCCGATGGGGTGACGGCTCAGACCGCCACCGCCGTCACCTGCCCGCACGTACAGCCGACCGCGTCGCAGTCGACGCGCCACACATGATCGATGTAGCCGGGGCCGTCGCAGTCGTCCTCGGTGCACTCCGCGCGGCGATGCGCATGCATGATCACCGTGCCATGGCAGTGCTGCAACCCGTCACGGCAATAGCGGCACCGCAAACTCATGGGCTTTTCATAGCACTAAGCACGGCAAATGTGGGGCTGCCGCGCTCATCCCCACCCCAACTCGTGCAGCCGTTTGTCGTCGATCCCGAAGTGGTGGGCGATCTCGTGGATCACGGTGATCGCAACCTCCTCGACCACGTCGGCTTCGGTGGCACACGCCTCCAGCAGCGTGTCCCGATAGATGGTGATCGTGTCCGGCAGCGACCCGCCGTACCACGAGTCGCGCTCCGTGAGGGCGACGCCCTCGTAGAGCCCGAGGAGATCGGGTTCGTCCGGGTTGCGTGCCTCGACAAGGACCACTACGTTGTCCATTGCGGCGGCGAGTTTGGGCGGGATGAGGTCCAGCGCATCCGAGATCAGCTCGTCGAACCGCCGCGGAGTCATCCGCACGGCCATCGGGCTACCCCCCCGGCGGTGGCGCAGGCGCAGCCGGCTCGGCCGGTTCCGGCGGGGGCGCCGGCGCCATCGGCTGGACCGGTTCGGAACCGGCGTCCTGCGGCTGCTGAGGCGCAGCCGGACCCGGCTGCTGACCAGGCGCGGCGGGCGCGTCGACGGTCTGCGGACCGGGCGCGTTCGGCAAGTGCTGGGTGCCGATCGTCGGCGCACTGCTGACCGGGGACAACGTCTGCTGCGGCTGATATCCGGGCTGAGAACCCGGCTGGGTCCCCGACGTGTCGATCGTTGTCGGCATGGGCATCGGCATCGGCATCGGCGGCAGGTTCAACCGGTCGATCGGGATGTCCGGCGGCGCGACGGCGGGCTGGCCGTTGATCAGCAACGGCCCCTTGGCACTGCCGACCAGGGTCGACCACCCGCCGTTGCCCAGCGTCGCCCCGACGCTGCACGCCACCTCGTGGCTGCCGGCCGACCAGCTGGGCAGCGAGATCGTGTTGTACGTCAGCGTCAGCGTGGTCGCGCGCAGCTGCACCGGCGCCAGGTACGCATCGGTCATCCGGGTGCATGCATCTTTGATGTAGCCGTCCTGGTCCGCCTCCGCGGGCGGTCCACCGGGGAACTTCTCGGCGACGTTGACGAAGCCGGTCACCTCCATCGCGTGCGGTCCTGCGCAGTCGACGGGAATGTCGGTGGGCTGGTTGGCGGTGGTGTCGATGCCCAGGCAGGTGCCCGCCTGCCAGATCTTGGACTGGTCGAGGTCGGCGACCCGACCCTTGAACACCTGCTGTTGGTCGTTGACTGCGCCCGGCAGCTGCAGGCCGCACAGCATCCGCCGTTCACCGCTCTGCGACCAGGCCTTTTCGCCCGACCACAGCATGCCGATCGTGAACTTGCTGTCCGGGTCGTACTTCGCGCCGAGATACCGCTCGACGGCGGCCTGGCACTGCTCCTGGCTGATCTGCTGAATTCGCGCTGCGGTCGGCGCGGCGGCGTTCGGGCCGTATTCGCTGCCCGGGAACGTCCGCATGTCCACCGATGAGGCCACTTCGAAACGGTGGTCGTTCTTGCAGTCGACGATGCTGGCCTGATCCGGCGCCTTGTTCGGCCAGTTCAGGCAGTCCCCTGGGCGAGCCTTGTCGAGCGCCTGCCCGGGCCGGCTCCCGCCGCTCGGCGCGGCGTTAGAGTACCCGACAAGCCGTCCCGGGCCGTCGGCACCGGCGGGAAGCGCGGTGGTGACGCCAGCGATCAGTAAGCCGCCCAGCGCGGTCAGCAGCAGTGCGCGACGGGTCGAGGTGGCCTGCAGGCTGCGCCACCCCA
>JAFAWC010000608.1 GCA_019242135.1 Mycobacteriaceae bacterium
GGTACTGCTTCGACACCTACAACGCCGAGCAGAAGATGACGCTGACCGACGGCACCGAGCTGACGCCGGCGCTGGGCATCGGTGCGTTCATCGATAAGACGCTGGTGCACGAGGGGCAGTGCACCAAGGTGGACCCTGCCGCCGACGCGGCGGTGGCCGGGCTGCTCGGGTGCGGGGTGATGGCCGGACTTGGAGCCGCCGTGAACACGGGTGCGGTGAGCCGTGACGACACGGTCGCGGTGATCGGGTGCGGCGGAGTCGGCGACGCCGCGATCGCCGGGTCGGCGCTTGTCGGCGCCAAGCGGATCATCGCGGTCGACACCGACGACACCAAGTTGGCCTGGGCCAAGGACTTCGGCGCTACCGACACGATCAATGCACGCACCACCGACGTCGTCGAAGCGATCCAGGAACTCACCGACGGGTTCGGCGCCGATGTGGTGATCGACGCCGTCGGACGTCCGGAGACGTGGAAGCAGGCTTTCTACGCGCGGGATCTGGCGGGTTGCGTGGTGTTGGTCGGCGTGCCGACGCCGGACATGCGCATCGACATGCCGCTGATCGAATTCTTCTCGCGCGGCGGATCGCTGAAGTCCTCGTGGTACGGCGACTGTCTGCCTGAGCGCGACTTCCCCACCCTCATCAACCTTTATCTTCAGGGCAGGCTGCCGCTGGACAAGTTCGTCACCGAACGAATCGGAATCGACGACGTCGAAGCGGCCTTCCACAACATGCACGGCGGGGAGGTACTGCGGTCGGTGGTGGTGCTGTGAGCGCCATCGACCGTGTGGTTACCAGCGGCACATTCGAACTGGACGGCGGGCGTTGGGAAGTCGATAACAACATCTGGCTCGTCGGCGACAGCGACAATGTCATCGTGATCGATGCCGCGCATGCCGCGGATCCGATCATCGACGCGGTCGGCGCGCGCACCGTGGCCGCGGTGGTGTGCACACACGGCCACAACGACCACGTAACGGTCGCACCGCAACTCGCCGAAGCGCTCGACGCCCCGGTTCTGCTGCATCCGGCTGACGAGATGCTGTGGCAAATGACCCATCCCGACAAGACATTTCGTGCCTTGAGGGACGGGCAGGTGCTGAAAGTGGGCGGAATTGAACTGCGGGCGATTCACACACCGGGCCACTCCCCCGGCTCCACCTGCCTGCATGCACCCGACCTGTCGGCGGTGTTCAGCGGCGATACCCTCTTTTCAGGCGGTCCCGGTGCCACGGGCCGGTCATACTCGGACTTCCCGACGATTCTGGCGTCGATCTCGGAGCGGCTGGGCACACTGCCCCGCGACACCGTGGTCTACACCGGTCACGGGGATAACACCACGATCGGGGGCGAGCTGGTGAACTACGACGATTGGGTGGCCCGCGGCCATTAGGACGCTGGGTTGCCTCCGGCCACGAAGAGGCTGGGTGGTCCCCGGCCGCGAAGGACTACTCTGCGCGTCATGGCTTCGGAAGCCGCCCCGCCGCGCCCCGCGCCCATGGAAGCCGGCGGGACGTTCAGGGGCACGTCGCGAGTGCAGCCCGCATCGCTGCCGGCGGTGGAACTGCTCGAGCGCGCCGCGAAAGACGTTGAGCTGCCGTATTTGCCCAACACCATCGTGATCGTGGACTACGGGGCATCCGCTGGACACAACTCCCTGCTCCCCATCGGTGCGGTGATCTCGATCATGCGTGGCCGCACCGACGCCGGCCGACCGATTGTCGTGTTCCACTCCGACGTCGCCGAGAACGACTACGACGGGCTCTTCGATTGCCTGGCGTCGGATCCGCAGAGTTACCTGGGTCATGACACCGCGACGTTCGCTTCTGCCATCGGGACGATCGGTGTACGAGCAGGTGGTACCGACGAGCATCGTCACCTTGGGGTGGAGTTCGTGGGCAGTGCACTGGCTCAGCCGCGTGCCCGCCGCGATACCCGACCACGTGCACATCGACTGCAGCCGTGACGAGGAGGCGAAGGCGGCCTTCGCGCGCCAGGCCGCGGACGACTGGATCGCGTTTCTCACGGCCAGAAGCCGTGAGCTGGTGCCCGGCGGCCGTCTTGTGGTGCTCACAATGGCGCTCGACGAAGGCGACTGCAGCTACCGGCCGCTGCTGGAGGCACTCAACGCCGAACTCGCCGACATGACGGCCGAAGGTGTAGTCGACCGCGACGAGGTTTTCCAGATGGCGATCCCGTCGGTGGGTCGCAGCGAAAGCCAACTCACCGCACCGTTCGCACCGAAGAACAGTTTCGCGGGCCTGACAATTGGGCACCTGGAGGTGTTCGATGCCGAGGATCAGTACTGGACCAAGTTTCAAAAGGACGACGACGCAGGGAATTTCGCGGCAAAGTGGACCGGGTTCGTGCGGACGTCGGTGTTCCCGACCCTGTTGACCATGTTGAAGCGCGACCCGCATAGCGCCGCCCGGTTAGCCGAGCGCCTGGAAATCGGGCTGCGGGAACGGTTGACGGCCGAACCGGAAAGGGTGCGAATGCCGTTGGCCAAGTTGACGCTGGTCAAGGCCAGCTGGCCGCGCTGAGCCTATTGGCCGTGCAGCGGATTGAGCAGGCCGGGAAGCTGCGGAATGGTCAACGTGGGAGATGGGGAATGCGTGGGAGGCACCGGCGGCTGCGTGGTGGGAGTAGGCGTCACCGTGGGGGTAGGCGTCACCGTGGGGGTAGGCGTCACGGTCGGAGTAGGCGTCGCGGTGACCGTTGTCGGGGTCGGAGTCGCGGTCACCGTTGTGGTGGATGGGGGCGCCTCAGTTGTCGAGGTGACCGTCGTGGTGTCCGGGACGGGCGGCGCAGGGGCCGGCTGTTGTGGTGCGGGAGCCGGTTGGGGTGACGCGGCCGGTTGTGGTGGCGCGAGCGCCGGCTGCTGTGCGGGCGCCCGGTACTGGGTCGCCGGCGGGGGGTCGACGAACACCGTGCGCGGCGTGGGGTCCTGCGCCCCGGCCGGTGCCGGGCTAGCCTGCGCCGGGTTGGCTTGCGCCGGGGCGGCCACGGCCGGCGCCTGCGCCGTGGTCGCCGGTGTGAGCGGTGTGGTGTTGGCCGTTGGATTGGCAGTACTGGCGAACGCCGCCACCGCGCTCGTTGCGAACAGCAAAGCCGCCGACGCGGCGACGCCGACGAGCGTGGACGTGCGCCGGTACCACGGTATCGACTCGGCGCCGAGCGCGGCATCGGCGGCGGCGAACCCCAGCTGCGGGCGCGCGCTGGACACGCCGGTCTGCGCGGCGAAGAGCTCGGGTTCGTAGAACGGCTCTTCGGGCGGCGCGAGCGGCGGCAGATCGTGGGCCTCTGACCACGCCAGGGGGCGGAACGCGCTGGAAGCCGAGTCGGCGTCGGCGAAGGCCTGCGCCGCGACCGTGGCCGCCGCGGCCGCCGCGGGCGCTATCGCCGTCGAGACGTCGTGGGTGGGGTCCCAACCTGCGCGCAGCGCGGCCCCGGTGGCCGCCGCCAGGTCCGGACGCGGACCGGTGATGACCGGCACCCGGAACCGCTCGGACAGGGCGGTGGTGAGGATCGGGATCCGCGCGCCACCGCCGGTCGAGGCGATCGCGGCCAGATCGGCGGGGTGGACGCCGTTGCGGTCCAGCGTGTCCTGCAGGACGCCGACGAACTCGGCGAGCGGTTTGCGCAGCTGTTCGTCGAGTTCGCCGCGGGTCAGCCGGATGTTGCCGCGGAAGCCAGGCAACTCCGCGCTCAGCGCGGTCGCGGTGGTGCTGGACAGCCTCTCCTTCGCGGCCCCGCACTGATAGCGCAGCCGGTGCAGCGGTCCCAGCGCCGAGGTCCCGGTGACATCGGCGGATACGGCTGGGGCGAAGTCGGCGATCACGTGGGTGAGCAGGGCCTGGTCGATCAGGTCACCGGAGAAGTCGCTGCAGCGGAGCGTCGGACCCAGCGGCGTATACCCACGGGAGGCGTCGACCAGCGTGATGCTGGTTCCGGTGCCGCCGAAATCGCACAGCGCGAGCACGCCGCGGCCGGGGAGGCCGGGGACGGACTGCAGCGCCGCGACCGCCGCGGCCGCGTCGGAGACCAGCGCAATCGGCTGCCGTGCGCTCGTCCATTCGGGAACACGGGTGAGCGCACCGCGCAGTGCATCGACCGCTGCGCGCGGCCAGTGCGCCGGGTACGTCACGACGGGCATCGCGGCGGGCGGGCGGCCGCTCGTCACGGCGTACAGCAGCTCCCGTAGCGCATCGGCAACGAGCCGCTCGCCGCGGTGCACCACACCATCGGCGGCGATCATGCCCACCGGGTCGCCGACGCGCTCGACGAATCCCGTCACCACCACACCCGGCTGGGTCAGGTTTGGGTTCTCGCCCGGCATACCCAGTTCGGGCGGCCGACCGCGGTACAGCGTCAGCACGGATCGACGCGTGGCCGCGGCGTGCCCCAGCTGCACGCCGGCGAACCGCGTCGCGCCGATCGACAGGCCTACCGCCTCAGCCATCTCTCCCCAGCCTCGCTCTTTGACCGCGTCTTCGTTATGACATCGCGCGCGGCGGCCGATCAGTTACTCAGCGAATCGTCCCTACGCCCGGGATCAATGGCAAATCGAGGGCGGTCACCCATCCAGGCGGCAGGTCGTTGACCGCGGGCACGGCATTGAGCGCACGCATCCCGGTGGCCAGGCAGCCCGCCGCGGCGGCATCGCGTCCCGACCCGTCGGTGAACCGAAAAGCAGTCTCTTGGAATATGCTTGGACTTCCCTCGATATTTACTTGGTACACGTCATTCTGGGTGCCCGACGGCCAATCGGGGGCGGCGTCATGGCCGATGCGATTGACGTGCTCGAGCTGTATGCGGGTCTCGCCGCGATACACACCGTTTATCGTGAAGCGCACCGCAGCAACGTTGCCGGGAGTGATCACACCCTTGGCGGTCTTGCGCTTCGTGGGTGTCACCCACGTTTCCCAGGTGGTCGTGATCTCGTCCAGCATGATCTTCGCCGCGTGCGCAATCATCGGCACGGTCGCGCCCCAGGCGAAGACGAGGATGTCGCTGTTGGAGAGCACCGGCGCGAAGTCCGGCGGCCTGCCGATACCCATCTCGTTCTCGTAGTCACCCTCGTAGTTGGTGTAGTCGAGCAGTTCGGCCGCGCGCACCTTGTGCACCTCGGCGCACAGGCCCATCAGCGTCATCGGGAACAGATCGTTGGCGAACCCGGGGTCGATGCCTGTCGTGAAGCACGACGACTCGCCCAGTTCGCACGCCTCGGTGATGGGCACGATCCAGCTCGGCGGATTCAGGTGCATGGTCGGCCACACCCAGGGCGTCATCGCGGTCGAGCAGACATCCACCCCGGCACGCAGGAAACGCGTCAAGAGCCGGATGTTGTCGTCGGCGTGGGCGGCCGTCGGCCCGTAGTGCACCAGTGCGTCCGGCTGCAGATCGATCAGCGCGTCGACGTCGCCGGTGGCGACGACGCCGAGCGGGTGGTCAACCCCACAGATCTCCCCCGCGTCGCGGCCGACCTTTTCCGGCTTGCTGACGCCGACGCCGACAAGCTCGAAATCGGGGTGTTTGACGATCTCGGGAATCACCATTTTCCCTACGAAACCGGTACCCCACACGACGATCCGCTTGGTCATCGCTTCACAGTAGGATG
>JAFAWC010000643.1 GCA_019242135.1 Mycobacteriaceae bacterium
GAACTGGTGACCACATCCGAGTAGCGGTACTCGGTGCGGTGAGTGACCGCATACCGGCGCGTGCCGGGCATCGGTCCGCTCACGGCAGACTCCTGCGTTCGTCGGGTCCCCACAACGGCTGCATGCCGCGGGGCAGCGACAACTGCGTCTCGGTGATGACGTCGGACAGGTCACGCAGCGACGCGTGGATGCCGTCGAGCAGTCCCGCGAGCTCCGCACGCCGACCGTCGTCGTCGACGTATTCGAGGTCGTCGGGATCCAGGCGCCGCAGCCGGGTGCTGATGTCGTCGACCAGCCGCTCAGGCCGCGACGACCCGGACGCACCCGGCAAGGCTTTCAGGTCGGCGCGCAACCGCTCGAGGGAATAGATCAGCGAACGTGGGTTGGTCGCATCGAATAGCACCAGGTCCGCCACGGCAGCCACCCTAACCTTCCCGAGATTGCGCCTGCGGTAGATGACCGACGATTCGCACGCGACCAATGTCGACTCGGTGATCGCCTGTTCGGCGCCCGGACCGCGGGTCTGCGTCAACGTCGCGCGCAGCAGCGCGGTCAGCCCGAGCGAACGCTCGATCCGCTTGCCGATGTCCATCATCGTCCAGCCCGCGTCGTGCACCGTCGACTCCGCGGCCACCCCGGCCAGCGCCAGCATCCCGGTCAGGGTCTGCTGTTGTGCCGCGGCGAGCAGAGCGTCGCCCTCGGCCAGCGAATCCGGCGGAGAATCCGACCGGCGGCCCACCGCCCTTTCCACCGCCGCCAGCACACTCCACGTGTCGGACGACAGCTGATCGCGGACCGCGCGGGCGGCCAGGCCCAGTCCTTCCACCGACTGTGCCAGCGATCCCGGGCGGTCGCGATCCACGGTCAGTGACCACAACGTCGACGGCGCGACCGCGATCATCTCGTGGTGGTCGTCCCCGGCGCCGGCGTCGGTTCCGGTGATGTGCCCCAGCGCACCGAGAAGCACTGGCACGCATTCGCTTTCCTCGGTGCCCTGGCGGTGACGGAATTCGTGGTAACGCTCCCGCGTGACGATCAGCAGCCGGGCCAAGTTCTCCGCCCGCTCGCCGTAGCGACCCATCCAGAACAGGTCGGACAGCACGCGCGGCGAGGTGACGCCCTGGGTGCTCGCGCCGGTCATCGTGGGCAGCTCCACCGACGGCACCGTTACCGTCTCGGCCCGTGCCCGCTCCGTCGGACGGACCCAAACATCCTTGGCGGCAACGGTGTTCATTGTGTATGCAGCGTTGCCGGGCGCCATCACATACCCCAGGCCCCCGATCATCGGGGCGTAGCCGCCGCGCTGAGCCACCGCGAAGAGCCGAACTCCTACGCTTGCCGACGCCAATGCTCCCGGCCGGTAGCCGGCCGGCGCCGACGAGAACTGCGGCAGCTCCTGGCCCACCCACTGCCACGGCGCCGCCTCGATGCGCGCCGCCAAAACGCTCCGTTGCCGCGACGAGAGCATGGGCCCGACCGCGGTCGGACCTCCGGCCGCCGGCATGATCAACAACGATGCGAGATGGGCCACCATGTGGGAGCGTTCGGTGTCGATGCCGGCCCAAAACACCGGTGCGGTGTGCAGCATCGGGGTTTCGCCGAGCAGCAGACCGCAAAGTTCGGGCAGGAATCGCCGCAGGCCCGGGCTTTCCAACACGCCACTGCCGAGCGTGTTGACCACCGTGACCGCACCACGACGCTGCACCTCGACCAGCCCGACCACGCCCAGCCGGGAGTCGGCCCGCAGATCCAGTGGGTCGGCGTAGTCGGCGTCGACGCGTCGCAGCACCACGTCGACGCGCTTGAGGGTGCCCAGTGACCGCATCCACAGCTTGCCGTCGCGGACCACGAGGTCGGCGCTCTCGACGAGGGGAAAGCCCAGCACCGTGGCC
Organism: Mycobacteriaceae bacterium; assembly: GCA_019242135.1. Lineage (GTDB taxonomy): Bacteria > Actinomycetota > Actinomycetes > Mycobacteriales > Mycobacteriaceae > Mycobacterium. The sequence continues at coordinate 1,893 of JAFAWC010000643.1, forward strand.
AAGTAGGCCTGGTCGAACGCGGTCTCGGAGTGGGCGCCGGGACTCAGCACCACCACGTCGGGATCCTCGGCGGTGTCGGGTGCCGCATCGATGAGTGCCAGTCGCAGCGCCTGCGCGAACGGCGACGTGGGCCGCGGCCCGATCCGTTCAAAGAGGTCGGGCATCGCGTGGGCGACGACGCGGCGGTCGGCCAGCGCGTAGCCCGCACCCGACGGTGCTTGGGTCCAGTCGGCGTTCACCCGGAAGCTTCCAGAACCATCCCTGCTGACGTCGCATGCGTGCATGAACAACTGGTGGCGGCCGGGGATGTCGATGCCGCGCGCGGCCCGAACGTACCCCGGATGGCCGAAAACCAGTTGCGGCGGCAGCAGACCGCTGGTGATCGAGCGCTGCGGACCGTACAGGTCGGTGAGCACGGCGTCCAGCGCACGAGACCGCTGCAGCAGTCCCGCCTCGAGCACCTCCCAGTCGGCCGCCGAAATCACCAGCGGCAGACCGTCCAGCAGCCACGGGCCGGGCGAGGCCGCCCCATGACCGTTGGTCACCGCGTCGCCGTCGGAATCGACTTGGACGTAAGTGATTCCGTCGTGGTCGACGAGGCCACTCACGGTGGACCGCAGCCGATCCAGGCCCGCCCGGCCGCGCTCGCTGACCGCATCGGCCAGTTCGACCCAAGCGGGCCGGATGTCGCCGAGCTCGTCGAGGAACTCGTCGTAGCCGGCTTTGGGTCCCCCGCGCAGTTCGAACAGTGCCTCTTGGGCTCTGGCGGCGCGATATCCGGCGAGCAGGCGGTCCTGGTCGGGTCGGGCCGGGGCCGCCAGCTCGACCGGGTCGGTGCCGCTGGACTGGACCATTATCCAAGCACGGTACGCACACGCCGCAGGTCGAGGATGCCCGGCGCGCCGACGTCGGTGGACAACCGGGCCTGCTTCTCCCGAAGGTCGGAAAGGTCGACGTGCCCCGGGGTGAAGCCGGTCGCCTCGAAGCGACGGCTGCGCCGCGATTCGGCCTCGACGGCGTTGACGGGAGGCTCGTCATAGGCCCGCCCGCCCGGGTGGGACACGTGGTAGGTGCAGCCCCCGCGCGACGTGCCGGTGGCGGTGTCGACGAGCTCGAAGCGCAGCGGACCGTCGACGGTGATGGTGGGGTGCAGGGCGCTGGGCGGTTGCCACGCGCGGAACCGCACGCCACCGACCAGGATGTCGGAGTGGTCGG
>JAFAWC010000675.1 GCA_019242135.1 Mycobacteriaceae bacterium
CGACGTCGAACCCCTGGCTTCGCACTCCTTCGGCGAATGCCGCCGCAAGCGCAGGCGAGCTTTCGCGCATATCGTGTCCGACCGCAACAGTCCGGGCCTGGTCGTCCTCCTCACGAAGGAGCCGGGTGAACGCCGCCCCCACGTCGGCGACGAACGACTCGTCGATCTCCTCGCCGACCAAGCCACGCACGTCGTAAGCCTTGATCACACGGTGCACCACCGCAGCGGGCCGGGACATGACGAAGACGACTCCTGGTCGAAAAACGCGACTGTTGGTCGCAAGCCTAACCGTTAGCCACGACGGCGCTTCGGCTTCACCTCAGGCGGCGGCGACACGGTCACGGCGGCGGGTCGGGCAGGACCCGCAGGTGACCGCGGCGCCGGCCGACCACCGGAACGTGACCCGGCGGCGGTGCCAGCACAGCGCTGTTCACGCCCACCGGCGCACCTTCGGATAGGCCGTCGAGTGCCGCACAGGTCCTGCCTGCGACCACCACGCTTTCCCGGCTCTCGCGCACCGCGTCGGCCAGCGCAACCAGGTCGTCCTCGTCCGGACTGGCGGGCAGCGGACCCGCGTGGCGCACCAGCTCCCAACCGCGCGGCGCGGTGATCCGCCCGGCGTGAGCCACACACAGATCCCACGAATGCGGTTCGGGCGCGGTCGCCAGCGGTCCGACCACCGCGGTCGAGTCGCAGTAGACGAACGTCAGCGTCGCGACTGCATAGTTCGGACACCCGGGTCGGCAGCACCGACGGGGAACGTTCACGTCCGAGAGGCTATCGCGCAGCACCGTTTGCGGGCGCCGGACACGCGCACCGCTCGAGCCGAAGATCTGCAACCGTTACCATCGCCGACGTGGCCCATACCCGCGGTTCGCGGCGACGCGAGATGCGTGGTCCGCTGTTGCCGCCGACGGTGCCCGGCTGGCGCAGCCGCGCGGAGCGTTTCGACATGGCCGTGCTGGAGGCGTACGAGCCGATCGAGCAGCGGTGGCAGGAGCGGATCTCGGGCCTTGACGTCGCTGTCGACGAGATTCCCCGCATCTCGCCGAAGGATCCCGACAGCGTGCAGTGGCCGCCGGAGGTGGTGGCCGACGGTCCCATCGCGTTGGCCCGCCTGATCCCGGCGGGCGTGGATATTCGGGGAAACTCAACTCGAGCGCGAATCGTTCTGTTCCGCAAACCGATTGAGCGACGCGCGAAGGATTCCGACGAACTGGCCCTACTGCTGCACGAGCTGTTGGTGGCTCAAGTGGCCACCTATCTGGGCGTCGAACCCTCGGTCATCGACCCGACGATCGACGACGAATAGCCGGTTGCCGGGTTAGATGATCCCGCGCTTGAGGCGACGGCGCTCACGCTCGGACAGCCCGCCCCAGATGCCGAAACGCTCGTCATGGGCCAAGGCGTATTCGAGGCACGCGTCACGCACCTCGCAGCCCATGCAGATGCGCTTGGCCTCCCGCGTGGAACCGCCCTTCTCGGGGAAGAACGCCTCGGGGTCGGTCTGGGCGCACAGTGCCCGCTCCTGCCACTGGGGGTCGGTGGTCGCCGGCGGCAGGCCGAACGGATCGGGCACCAGGCTCAGATGAGCGCGTCTCGGGGTGTCAGAGATTCCTGCGTCGGAGTCGGTTTTCGGCAAGCTGCCTATCGCGGTCAAGCCCCCTTCGCCCAGCCGGAGCGGCTGCGGGAAAGCCATGTGCTCGTAAGACATTTCGCCTCCTCACAAGTGATCGCAGTTTGGTTGTGGAATATCGCCCACTATTCAATCCAATTCGAACAAGTGATCGAATCTCGGCCTGGGGCACCGGAACCGGAGGCAAACCGGGAAATGACACTCATGTGATTACACACTTGTAAGAGGACCCGGTCAAGCGTTGGAACCAAAATTCATATCATCTTGTGATGACAATTGGGCGCGTCGTGCCTGCGGCGTGTCGCAGACCGATCAGCGCAGAGGACAGACGTGAAGATCACCGTTCTCGTCGGCGGCGTCGGAGGGGCGCGTTTCCTGCTCGGCGTGCAACATCTCCTCGGGCTCGGTCAATTCGCCGCGAACCCACCGGACCCCTCACACGACCTGACCGCGATCGTCAACGTCGGCGACGACGCGTGGATGTACGGGGTGCGGATCTGTCCCGATGTCGACACCTGCATGTACACGCTCGGCGGTGGCATCGACCCCGTGCGGGGGTGGGGTCATCGCAACGAGACCTGGCATGCGAAAGAGGAGTTGGCCTCCTACGGCATCCAGCCCGACTGGTTCGGGCTGGGCGACCGCGACCTTGCCACCCACTTGGTGCGCAGTCAGATGCTCCGTGCCGGCTACCCGCTGTCGCAGGTGACCGAGGCGCTGTGCCGGCGCTGGTCACCTGGGGCCGCGCTGCTGCCGGCCAGCGACGACCGCAGTGAAACCCACGTGGTCATCACCGATCCGGCCGACGGCCGGCAGCGGGCGATCCACTTCCAGGAATGGTGGGTGCGGCACCGCGCCCAGGTGCCCACCCACAGCTTCGCGTTCATCGGCGCCGACACCGCCACCGCTGGGCCGGGTGTCGTCGAGGCAATTGAAACGGCCGACGTGGTGTTCCTCGCCCCGTCCAACCCGGTGGTCAGCATCGGCGCGATCCTGGCGATTCCCGGTATCCGCGCAGCGCTGCGATCCACGCCCGCTCCGGTCATCGGATACTCCCCGATCGTCAGCGGAAAACCGTTGCGCGGCATGGCCGACGAATGCCTGCATGTCATCGGGGTACCCACGACGTCTGAGGCGGTCGGCGGGTACTACGGTGCCCGTGTGAAGGTCGGGATACTTGACGGCTGGCTGATCCACGACGGCGACGCCGCCGATATTCCGGGCGTCACCGTTCGCTCCGTTCCGCTGCTGATGACCGATCCCGCGGCGACCGCCGAGATGGTGCGCAGCGGCTTGGATATGGCGGGGCAATGGCGGTCCATCAAGTCCGGGCCACGGTCATGACGGAGCATGGCTCGGCGACGCCCGTGGAGCTGCTGCCGGTTGCCGGGCTGCCCGAGTTTCGCCCGGGTGACGATCTGGCGGCAACGCTGGCGACGGCTGCCCCGTGGCTGCGCGACGGCGACGTCGTCGTGGTCACCAGCAAGGTCGTGTCCAAGTGTGAGGGCCGGATCGTGCCGGCACCGGCGGATCCACAGGCCCGAGACGACTTGCGGCGCAAGCTGATCGACGCCGAAGCGGTTCGGGTCCTGGCCCGCAAGGGCAAGACGCTGATCACCGAGAACGCCTTGGGTCTGGTGCAGGCCGCGGCGGGCGTCGACGGATCCAATGTGGGGTCGACCGAGCTCGCGCTCCTGCCACTTGACCCCGATGCGAGCGCGGGCGCACTGCGCGCGCGGCTGCGCGAGCACCTCGGTGTCACGGTCGCGGTGGTGATCACCGACACGATGGGCCGGGCCTGGCGCAACGGTCAGACCGACGTCGCGATCGGCGCCGCCGGTGTCGAGGTTTTGCACACCTACGCAGGCGCCCACGACGCCCACGGCAACGAACTGCTGGTGACCGAGGTCGCCACTGCCGACGAAATCGCGGCCGCAGCAGACCTCGTCAAGGGCAAGCTGACCGGCATCCCGGTTGCGGTGGTACGCGGGTTGCCCACACCGGACGACGGCTCGGCCGCGGCGAGGTTGGTCAGGTCCGGTGACGAGGACCTGTTCCGGCTCGGCACCGCCGAGGCCCTCGCCGAGGGTCGCGCCCAGGCGGTGTTGTTGCGCCGCTCGGTTCGGCGGTTTGCACCCCAGCCCGTGCCCCCGCAGCAGATCGAGGAAGCGGTCGCCGAAGCGCTGACCGCCCCCGCGCCGCACCACACCCGCCCCGTGCGGTTCGTGTGGCTGCGCGGCGCGGAGCGCCGCGCAGCGCTGCTCGATCGGATGCGCGACCGCTGGCGCGACGACCTCACCCGCGACGGGAGAACCCAGCACGCCGTCGAGGCCCGCCTGGCACGAGGTCGAATTCTTTACGAGGCACCGGAATTGATCATTCCGTTCCTGGTCCCCGACGGCGCCCACGCCTATCCCGACAGCGCCCGCACCGTAGCCGAGCACACCATGTTCACCGTGGCGGTCGGCGCCGCCGTGCAGGCGCTGCTGGTGGCGCTGGCCGTACGCGGGGTCGGCAGCTGCTGGGTGGGTTCGACGATATTCGCACCCGACGAGGTCCGTCACGAACTGGAACTCCCGCAGGACTGGGAGCCGTTGGGGGCCATCGCCGTCGGTTACCCAGAGGAGCCGCTGACACCGCGTGAGCCCGCACCGCTTGCCGGGCTGCTGGTGCAGAAGTGAGCGTCCGCGACTCGGTGATCGCGACGCTGCGCGATTGGCAGCCGCCCGATCGGACCCAGGACACGCTGCGGGAGGCGATGCTGGCGTTTGTGATCGGGCGTGCCGACGCGTGCCGACGCGAATGCGAGCCCGGCCACGTCACCGCCTCAACGCTGCTGCTCGATGACGCCGGCACCTGCGCGCTGCTGACCCTGCATCCGCGGTTCGGGCGCTGGGTTCAGCTCGGCGGGCACTGCGAGGACGGCGACGCCGACATTGTGGCCGCCGCCCACCGGGAGGCGGTCGAGGAGTCTGGCGTCGGGGACCTGTCGATCGCGCCCGAACTCGCCGCACTCCATGTCCATCCGGTGACCTGTTCGCTGGGGGTGCCCACCCGCCACCTCGACATGCAGTTCGTCGCCCGGGCCCCGGCCGGCGCGCAGATCAGGGTCAGCGACGAGTCACTGGACCTGCGCTGGTGGGATCTTGACGCGATGCCCGGCAACGCCGATCACGGTCTGACTCAGTTGGTTTCGTATGCGCGCCGCCTGCAATAACCTGCGATGGCCCTGCCGTAGCCAACAGCCGCCCCGCCGTCACACGTCGGTCGAGAAGCGGATACCACCGTCGGGAATCGTGACGCCGGGCCATACCCGGGCACCGCGCAACAGTTCGCAGCGCGCCCCGACGTGTGCACCGTCGCCGATAACCCCGTCGCGGATCAGCGCACGGGGACCGATCCTGGCCCCGAACCCGATGATGGAGCGCTCGATCACCGACCCGGCCTCCACTCGCACACCGTCGAAGATCACCGCGCCGTCCAGCCGGGCGCCAGGGCCGATCTCGGCGCCGCGGCCCACCACGGTGCCGCCGATCAGCAGCGCGCCGGGCGCGACCGCGGCACCGTCGTGCACCAGCTTCTCGCCGCGGTGACCGCCGAGAGCGGGTGACGGCGCGATGCCGCGCACCAAGTCGGCGGACCCGCGGACGAAGTCCTCCGGCGTGCCCATGTCGCGCCAGTACGTCGCGTCCACATGGCCGCACACCCGCAGACCCTCCGACAGCAACACCGGGAACACCTCGCGCTCCACCGACACCGAGCGACCGGTGGGGATGCGGTCGATGACCGGGCGCCGAAATACGTAGCACCCGGCATTGATCTGATCGGTCGGCGGATCCTGGGTCTTCTCCAGGAACGCGGTCACCAGGCCGTCATCGGTGGGGACGCAGCCGTAGGCGCGCGGGTCACCGACGCGCACCAGGTGCAAGGTCACGTCGGCGTCGAGGCGGCGGTGGGTCTCGAGCAGCTCGGTCAGGTCCACGCCCGACAGCACGTCGCCGTTGAACACCATCACGGTGTCATGGCGCAACCGGCGGGCGACGTTGGCGATCGCGCCTCCCGTGCCCATCGGCTCCGTTTCGGTGACGTAGTCGATCTGCAGCCCCAACTTGCTGCCGTCGCCGAACTCCGACTCGAAGACGTCGGCCTTGTACGAGGTGCCGAGCACCACGTGCTCGATGCCGGCCTGCGCGATCCGCGACAGCAGATGGGTCAGAAACGGCAAGCCGGCGGTCGGCAGCATCGGTTTGGGCGCCGACAGCGTTAGCGGTCGCAGCCGCGTGCCCTGCCCGCCGACCAGGATCACGGCGTCAACCGCCGACGGAAAAATCGGTGTATCCGTCACGTCAGTCCCCTCCCCTGGCACGTCAGTCCCCTCCCTTGGCCCTTCTTCGCCGAGAGCCTCGTACCGCCAGCGCCGACCGCACGGCCAGCGCCGACCGCATCGCCCACCGCAGCGGCGCCTGCCACCACCGGGAATGCCGGTCGGCAAGGTAAATGTAGGTGCTCACGTGGTGGGCCGTGAGATTTCGTGCCGGATCGCGGCCGGTGGCGTGACCCTTGTCGTGCAGGATCTCGGCCGACGGCACGTAGACGTTCTGCCAGCCGGCGCGCCCCAGCCGGTCGCCGAGGTCGACGTCCTCCATATACATGAAGTAGCGCTCGTCGAACCCGTGCACCTCGTCGAAGGCGGCCCGGCGTACCAGAAGGCAGGAGCCCGACAGCCACCCGACCGGCCGCTCGCTGGGTTCCTGCCGCTCCTGGCGGTAGGCCGCGCTCCACGGGTTGTTGCGCCAAACCGGCCCGATGACGGCGTGCAGGCCGCCGCGGACCAGGCTCGGCAGGTGGCGTGCGGACGGATACACCGAACCGTCGGGATCGCGGATCAGCGGGCCCAGGGTGCCGGCGCGCGGCCACCGGCTTGCCGCCGCGAGCAACTGGTCGATGCTCGCGGGCCCCCACGCAACGTCGGGGTTGGCGACGACGAAAAAATCAGTCTCCGGACCCAGTTCGCTGACCGCTCGATTGACCGCGCCGCCGTAGCCCAGATTGCCTCCGGTGCGCAGCAGTCGGATCTTGGGATGGTCGGCCAGCGCGGCCTCGGGGCTTCCGTCGGTGGATCCGTTGTCGGCCATCACGACGCTCACCGGCCGGTCGGTGGCATGCGCCAGCGTGGCCAGGAACCGGTGCAGGTGCGGTCCAGGTGAATACGTCACCGTCACCACGACCAGTTCGTCGCTCACGGCGTTGAGGGTAGCGGTCGATCACGTGGGGAATCGGAGAGCCGTCCTGAGCCGGGCGGCGAACGCGCCGGGCTCGGCGAACGGCGACATGTGCGCCCACGCCGCGACAACCTCCAACCGGCCGTGCGGAAGATCGGCCGCCAGCCGCGCCATGACGGCCGGCGACGCTACCTCGTCGATTCCACCCGCGAGCAGTAAGGACGGCACTTCAATCCCGCTGACCGCGTCGGCCCGGTCGTAGGTGGCGATCGCGTCCAGGGCGGCCGCCCACGGCCCGAGCGCAGCCGTGTGCAGTTGCCGGCGCGCATATTTCACTGCGGTCCCGTCCGCGGCGAGCTCGCTGGCCGTAAACCAGCGATGCAGGCCCGCGTCGATGTCGGGGGGCCGGCCCGCCCGGACCGTTTGGGCACCACGGGCGAATGCGGGAAACGGTGTGTGCCTGCTGCAGACGACGACGAGGTGGGCCAGTCGGTGGGGCGCCAGAAGCGCGAGTTCGATGGCGATCTGGCCGCCGAAAGAGTGCCCGACGACGACCATCTCGCCATCGGGCAGCCCGTCAAGTACCTGCGCGGCCACCTCGGTCTGTAGGCATCCGTGTCCCGCTTGGTCGATCAGCCCGTTGAGGTCCGGAGCGCTGCTGGGCACGCTCAGTTCTGCCCGCACGCCGTCCCACACCTCGGGGCTCAGCGGGGTGCCGTGTAGCAGCACGACGCCGCGCGCCGTCACCCTGTCTCAGTCAGTGCGGCCGTCAAGGCATCCCGCCATCCCCGTAGCGGTGTGAGCCCCGCGGTCGTGGACAGCCGTGCCGACAGCGCGGAGTAGCTCGGCCGCGGCGCCGGGCGGGGATGTCGGTCGGTGTCCACCGGCCGAACGCGTTGCGGATCGGCGCCGAGCACCGCGAATACCGCTTGCGCCAGCTCGAATCGGCTGACTGCGCCGGCGTTCGCGGCGTGCAGCAGCGGTGCCGAGATGCCGCCCGAGGCGATCTGCAGCAGCGCACCGGCCAAATCGCCGACATAGGTAGGGGATCCGATTTGGTCGTCGACTACCTCCACGGCGTCGCCGCCGGGGATCCGCCGCGCGATGGCCGCCACGAAGTCGCTGCCGGTCCCGGTGTAGAGCCACGCGGTCCGGACCACCTGTGCACCGGGAAGTTCGGCTCGTACCGCGCGTTCCCCGGCCAGCTTGGTGTGCCCGTACACGCTCAGCGGCTGCGGTGGATCGTCGATGTCATACGGTCGCGCCGCGTCGTCGAAGCGGCCGCTGAACACATAGTCGGTGGACAGATGGATGAGCCGGGCGCCCGCGTGCGCGCACGCACGCGCGACATTTTTCGGACCCACCGCGTTCACCTCGTGCGCGCGCTCCGCGTCGTCTTCAGCCGCGTCCACCGCGGTGTAAGCCGCGCAGTTGACCACCACATCGCCCGGCTCGACGATCGCGTCGCCCGCGGAGGCATCGGTGATGTCCCACTGCGACGAATTCAGCGCCAGCACGTCGTGGCCGAGGCGGGCAGCCTCGGCAGCCAGCCGCCGGCCGGCCTGTCCGGCACCGCCGGTGATAACGATGCGGTCGCTCATGACTGTGGAGTCTGGCACGCCGGGCCCCGGCTACCCCTCGATCGGGGTTCGCGCCAGTAGCCTGGTCGAAGGAAACCAACGAAAACGGGGTTCTTTCGTGCCTGCTGTGCCCGCCGCTGGCCCGACCCTTGTCCTGCGTCGTGGCTTTCGTGTCCTTTGCACTCTGCTGGCGGTTGCGATCGTCTCGGCCACCGGGCTCGCGTGGAGCAAGGTCCGAGCTTTCGAAGACGGCATCTTCCACTTCAGCTCACCGTTTCTCGGCCTGGGCGGCGATGACGGTGCGATCGACATCCTGCTGGTCGGCTTGGACAGCCGCACCGACGCACACGGCAATCCGCTCACCGATGAGGAGCGCGCAAGGCTTCACGGCGGCGACGACGTGTCGACCAACACCGACACGATCATCCTGGTGCGCATCCCGAACAACGGGAAGTCGGCCACCGCCATCTCGGTCCCCCGCGACTCCTACGTTTTGGCGCCCGGACTGGGCAAGACCAAGATCAACGGTGTCTACGGGGCAACGAAGGAACAGAAGCGCACTGAGCTCGTCCAATCCGGAGTGAGCGACGACGAGGCCGACAGGCAGGCGACCGAGGCGGGCCGCAACGCCTTGATCAAGACGGTTGCCGACCTGACCGGCGTCACCGTCGATCGTTACGCCGAGATCAGCCTCCTCGGCTTCGCATTGATCACCGACGCCGTTGGCGGCGTCGATGTGTGTTTGAAAGCCCCTGTCTACGAACCTCTTTCGGGCGCGGACTTTCCCGCCGGCCGACAGCGGCTGGACGGTACCCGGGCGCTCAGCTTCGTCCGGCAACGCCACGACCTGCCGCGAGGTGACCTGGACAGGGTGGTGCGCCAGCAGGTGTTCATGGCAAGGCTTGCCCACGAAGTGATTTCGGACAAGATACTTTCCAGTCCGACGGCGTTGGACCGCGTGCAGCAAGCGATCCAACGGTCGATGGTGATATCCGACGGCTGGGACATCATGGATTTCATCAAGCAGCTCGAGACGTTGGCGGCCGGCAACGTCGCGTTCGCGACGATCCCGGTGCTCGACGAGTCGGGCTGGAGCGACGACGGCACACAGAGTGTCGTGCGGGTGGACCCCGTGGCGGTGCAGCAATGGGTCAAGGGGCTGCTGGACGACCAGGCACAGGGCAGGACCGAGCAGGTGGCCTACACCCCCGCGAAGACAACCGTCGACGTGGCCAATGACACCAACATCGACGGGCTGGCCAGCGCGGTATCCCAAGTGTTGACGAACAACGGATTCACGCCGGGCTCCACGGGCAATCACCAGGGCGGCCACGTCGCGGGAAGCCAGGTCCAGGCCGCAAAACCCGACGACCTCGGCGCCCAGGCGGTAGCCAGGCAGCTAGGCGGGCTGCCCGTCGTCGTGGATGCGTCGGTGCCGCCCGGCAAAGTGCGAGTGGTGCTCGCCGCCGACTACACCGGGCCGGGCTCGGGTGTGGACGGCATCGACACCACGGCAGCCACTGTTAATGCGACGGCCGCCAGCGGCCCGTCCGAGTCGTCGGCGCCGCCGCCCTCGCCGGTCATCACGGCGGAGTCAACCGATGCTCAGTGCGTAAACTAACGCCTCGGTGACCAATCTCACTGCGGCGGTGCTGGACCCGTTACTGCACGCCGTCGCGTCGAAGCCGCGGATCACCTACTACGACGACAGCACCGGCGAACGCATCGAGCTGTCGAAGGTCACGTTCGCGAACTGGGCGGCCAAGACCGCCAACCTTCTGCGCGACGAGCTCGGTGTCGGTGCCGGCAGCCGGGTGGCGGTCCTGCTGCCCACCCACTGGCAAACAGCGGTGGTGGTCTTCGGTGTGTGGTGGGTCGGGGCTGAGCTGCTCATCGAGGACGGCGGTGACGCCGACGTCGCCATGTGCACCGCCGCCAGGCTGCCCGAGGCCGACGACGCAGTCGGTCGGGGCGGCGAGGTGGTGGCGTTGTCGCTCGACCCGTTCGGCCGGCCGGTCACCGACCTGCCGGCCGGCGTCACGGACTATGCGACGTCGGTGCGGGTCCAGGCCGACCAGATCGTGGCCGAACAGCAACCCGGGCCCGCGCTGTCCGGTCGCTCTGCCGACAACGTGCTCGCGGCCGCTCTCGATTCTGCTGCGGCGCAAG
>JAFAWC010000129.1 GCA_019242135.1 Mycobacteriaceae bacterium
ACGAGGTCCTCGCGAATGGCGCTGTCACGCATGGGTTGCCGGGTCTTGGTAACGTCGCGGCCAACATTGGCGGCGTGTCCAACGCGAGCCAGGCGAACGCCGTAGGGGCGTTTGGCCAAGGCAACGTGGCGATGAACCTGGGCGGCACCGGCAACGTCATTGAGGCCGGCGACGCGTTCAACCCACGGGCACATACCAACACCACCATCGACTCTGAGCGCCGCGTTGGGCATCGGCTCCTGCTCAGCAACGGTGGTCAGCCGCGGCGCCTTGCGAGCTGCAGCTTGAGCGAATCCGATACCCCCGGTCCGCATAACCGACCGCGTGTGTGGGTACCGCGACAGTAGACGGTCTTCAACGACGAAGACGGCTGTGTGCGGGCGGTAAAGACGGTGTGGTGGCGGATTGCGCGGCCGTTGCAGCACGGTATTGCGCGGCCGTTCCAGCACGGTATTGCGCGGCCGTTCCAGCACGGGAGTGCGCGGCCGTTCGAGACTGGATTGCGCGCCCGTTCGAGCACGAATGAACACTGACGGTAAAGGTCGGTTGGCGGGAGGAAGTTCTTATGCCAGAGGTTGAGCTGCACCACGACGGACATCCGAAGTATCGCCGGATGGTCCGCTTCGACTGGTCGGACACCCCGCTGCATTGGGTGCCCGGTGACCCGTTCGCGACGCACATGATCAATGTCCTGCACTTGCTGCTGCCGGAGGGGGAGCGGCACTTCATCAAAGCCATCCTCGAGGCGTCGTCGCTGGTCGACGATCCGGAGTTGGAGGCGGCGATCAAGCCGTTCATCCAGCAGGAGTCCTGGCACGCCTGGGCGCACCAAGTGGTCCTGGACCATCTGGCCGAGCAGGGTATCGACACCACGCCATACACCGACCGGCTCGGGAAAACGTTGTCGAAGACCCTCGGCGATGCGCCCAAATTCTTCCCGCCACCGCTGCAACGGTGGTGGCTGTACCGGCGATTGGCCGATGTGGCCGCACTGGAACATTTCACCGCGGTGTTGGGTGAATGGGTGCTGCAAAACCGGGGCCTGGAAGATGCGGGCGCCGATCCGGTCATGCTCGATCTGCTGCGCTGGCACGGCGCCGAGGAAGTCGAGCACCGCGCACTGGTGTTCGACGTCTACCAGCACGTCTGCGGGAATTATTGGATCAGGGCTTTGGCGATGTTGATGACCGCCCCGTTGTTCGTCGGCTGGTGGGTCGCCGGAGCCCGCTACCTGATGAAACACGACGCGACGATCGACGCGAAGTGGCGCTGGCGAGACTGGCAGCGCGCCGCCCGCGAAGACCGGTTGCCGAGTCCATGGCACATCGTGGTGACGCTGCCGATGCGGTTTATGCGGCCCGGCCATCACCCCAACGCCGAGGCGTCCACGGAAATGGCGGTCGACTACCTGGAGCGCTCGCCGGCCGCGCGCGCCGCCCGCGAGCGCGCCAGCTCCCATGTGAACCCGGGCGAACCCGGCCGAAGGCGAGACGCAGGCGCTTCCGGCGCGCCGGCGGAAGGGACCACGGTGCGATGAGGGTTTCGGTGGATTTCGATACCTGCGACGGCAACGGCGTCTGCATGAGCATTTGCCACGAGGTGTTCGACGTCCGAGAGGATGGTCTTCACCTGCTGCAGGAGCAGCCGCCTGCCGAGCTGCGCGACAAGTGCAAGGGCGCGGAAGTGTCGTGCCCCACTCAGGCGATCACGGTGAAGGACTGACGATGCCGACGGACCATCACCTAAGAGAGGTCGTCGTCGTGGGCACCGGCGTGGCGGGGACGCGAGCAGCGGAGACTCTGCGACAGGAAGGCTATGACGGTGCGCTCACCATTGTGGGCGCCGAACGGCACGCCCCGTACCATCGGCCGCCGCTTTCGAAGAAACTGCTCAGCGGAAAGATCCACCGTGCGGGCATCGACCTAGCTCCCCAGTTCGATATGGATGCCCGGGTGCTGCGCGGGGCATCGGCGCTCGGGGTGGACATGCCCTCGCGCACCCTGCGCGTCCGCGACGGCGACCGTCACGTTGAGGTCGGCTTCGACGGACTCGTCATCGCCAGCGGCGCAACCCCGCGCGAATGGCCGGGCGGCCCGGTGCCCGGTGGAGTGCAGCTCCTCCGCACCGTCGAGGACTGCCTGGCCATCCGGGAAGCACTAGCCTCGCGCCCGCGGGTCGTGGTGGTCGGCGGCGGGTTCATCGGCGCCGAGGTTGCCGCGACGTGCCGATCGATGGATCTCGATGTGGTGCTGATCGAAAAGACCGCCGGCCCGCTGCTACCTGCGCTGGGCGAGGAGTTGGCACTGCGCTGGGCCGCGTTGCATCGTCAGCGCGGCGTGGACCTGCGAGTCGGCGTCGGCGTCGACACATTCGTCGGCAACGGACGCATTGAGGCGGTCCGACTGACCGATGGTTCGCAGGTTCCCGCGGATGTTGTCGTCATGGGTATGGGCGTGAGTCCGGCCACCGGGTGGCTGACCGGCTCGGGATTGCATGTCGACGATGGGGTCGTCTGCGATGCGACGGGTGCGGTCGACGGCGGCATCAACGTTGTGGCCGCCGGTGATGTCGCGCGCTGGTGGCATCCGCTGTATGAGCGGCATCTACGGATCG
>JAFAWC010000435.1 GCA_019242135.1 Mycobacteriaceae bacterium
ACGCGGCCAAGGCTGACGTGAGTGCCAGCCAGCGCGGGGTCGACGATGCCAACGCGGCCATCGCGGCAGCCCAGAAACGCTACGACACGTTCGCCGCGGCGTCCTACGTGGACGGGCCGTCCGCGTCGTATCTGTCCGTGACAACCCCCGAGGACCTCATCGCGACCGCGTCGGCGGGCGAGACGCTGGCCGTCAGCGCCAAACAAACCCTCACCGATCTGCAGCGCGCCCGCACCGAGCAGGTCAACAAGGAATCCGTGGCCAGGGCCGCCCAACAGCGGGCCGACCAGGCCGCGGCCGACGCACAGCGCAGCCAGGACCAGGCCGTCATCGCGCTGACCGATGCGCAGCAGCAGTTCGGCACGGAAAGGGCGGAGCTCGCCCGGCTGGTCGCCGAGCGCGACGCCGCGAAGGCCAAGCTCGACGCCGCCCGCGCCACGTGGTCGACATCGGCGGCTCAGGCGCCGGTACCCGCGACGCCGGTCGACCGCTGGGACACCCCGGGCGCGAGCGCTGATGCGCCGCAGGGCACCACCGGCAAGTGGGATGCCTCGCTGTGGGACCCGACGCTGCCGGCGGTGCCCAGTGCCATGGTCAGTGGCGACCCGATCGCAATCATCAACTCGGTGCTGGGTATCTCGGCGACGTCGTCGCAGGTCACCGCCAACATGGGGCGGCAGTTTCTCACGCAGCTCGGCATCATCAAGCCGAACGAGACCGGCATCACCAACGGCCGCATTCCACGGGTGTACGGGCGCCAGGCGATCGAGTACGTGATCCGTCGCGGCGAATCCCAGATCGGCGTGCCGTACTCGTGGGGCGGCGGCACCGCCGCCGGGCCGAGCCGCGGCATCGACGACGGTGCCAACACCGTGGGGTTCGACTGCTCCGGGCTGGTGCTCTACTCCTTCGCCGGGGTGGGCATCAAGCTGCCGCACTACTCGGGATCCCAATACGACATGGGCCGCAAAATCCCCGCGGCCGAGATGCGCCGCGGCGACGTCATCTTCTACGGCCCGGGTGGCAGCCAGCACGTCACCATCTACCTCGGCGACGACCAGATGCTCGAGGCTCAGCAAAACGGAGTGCCGGTCAAGATCTCCCGGGTCCGCACCAGCGGCATGACGCCCTACGTCGTGCGCTACATCGAATACTGACCAGGTGGTGATCGCTTTTGCGTCCGATACAACTACTGCGGATCGTCTGTGTGCTCATCGCACCGCTGCTGATCGCGCTGTCGGCCGGGCGGGCGGCGGCCGACCCGGACGACGGACAGTGGGACCCCACGCTGCCCAAGACCATCAGCGCCGGCGCCCCGGGCGATCCGGTCGCGATCGCGAACGCGTCACTGCAGGCGAGCGCGCAGGCCGCGCAGACGACGATGGACCTGGGCCGCAGGTTCCTCGGCAGCCTCGGGCTTTTCCCCAACTCGACCGCCGCACCCGGGCGGGTGTACGGCGCGCAGGCAGTCGAGTACGTGATCCGGCGCGCCGGATCACAGATGGGTGTGCCGTACTCGTGGGGCGGTGGCAGCCTGAACGGGCCCACTACCGGTGTCGACGACGGGGCCAACACCGTGGGGTTCGACTGTTCGGGGTTGATGCGCTACGCGTTCGCCGGCGTCGGCGTGCTGATCCCACGCTTCTCCGGTGACCAGTACAACGCGGGCCGGCACGTCCCTCCATCGGAGGCCAAGCGGGGAGATCTGATCTTCTACGGGCCCGGGGGCGGCCAGCACGTGACGATGTATCTCGGCAACGGCCAGATGCTGGAGGCATCGTCGCTGGCCGGAAAGGTCACGATCAGTCCGGTGCGCACAGCCGGCATGACGCCGTACGTCACCCGCATCATCGAAAGCTGAGGCGATGGGCAGCCGGCTGCCGGCCCGGCTACGTCGACGGAAGTCCTGACGCCTGGAATAGTTGACGAGGACATACCCCTATCGACAGCGTGGGAGGACCCTTCATGACGTCACCAGGTGGGCCGCCGCAGGGCGCCGGAAGTTTTTCGGGGCCAGCGGGCGGACAGGGCTACCCGGGTGCGCAGGGCGCCCAACCCGGTGGTCCGCCGCCCGACCGCAACGGCGGGCTGGCGTCGGAGGTGCACACCCTGGAGCGGGCCGTTTACGAGGTCAAACGCATCATCGTCGGCCAAGACCAGCTCGTCGAGCGGATGTTGGTCGGGCTGCTTGCCAAGGGCCATGTCCTGCTCGAGGGCGTGCCCGGCATCGCCAAGACGCTGGCGGTCGAAACGTTCGCCCGAGTGGTCGGCGGCTCGTTTGCCCGGATCCAGTTCACACCCGACCTGGTGCCCACCGACATCGTCGGCACCCGCATCTACCGGCAGGGCCGGGAGGAGTTCGACATCGAACTCGGCCCGGTGGTGGCCAACTTCATCCTCGCCGACGAAATCAACCGCGCCGCTGCCAAGGTGCAGTCGGCGCTGCTCGAGGTGATGGCCGAGCGGCACGTATCCATCGGCGGCAAGACCTTCGCCATGCCCAAACCGTTTCTGGTCATGGCAACCCAAAACCCGATCGAGCAGGAAGGCGTCTATGCGCTCCCCGAGGCACAGCGCGACCGTTTCCTGTTCAAAATCAACATCGACTACCCGTCGCCGGAGGAGGAACGGGAAATCATCTACCGGATGGGCGTCACACCTCCTCAACCCAAGCAGATCCTCGCGCCGGGCGACCTGCTGCGGCTGCAGGATGTGGCCGCCAACACCTTCGTCCACCACGCACTCGTCGATTACGTGGTGCGCGTCGTCACGGCCACCCGTCGCCCCGACCAGTTCGGTATACCGGACGCCAGAGCCTGGGTCGCCTACGGCGCATCCCCGCGTGCGTCATTGGGCATCATCGCCGGCGCGCGGGCACTGGCGTTGGTTCGCGGCCGTGACTACGTGATCCCGCAGGACGTCATCGAGGTCATTCCCGACGTGCTGCGACACCGGCTGGTGCTGACCTACGACGCGCTTGCCGACGAGATCTCACCGGAGACGGTGATCAACCGCATCCTGCAGACCGTTGCCCTTCCACAAGTGAATGCTGTTCCGCAGCAAGGGCATTCGGTGCATCCCGTAGTGCCCGCGGCGGCCGCTGCGGCTAGCGGTCGGTGAGCTCCGCCACCGGTCCGACGGTCGACCTACCGTCGCTGCAGCGCGGAACGATCCGCGATCCGGAGTTGTCGGCCGCATTGCGGAAGCTCGAGCTGACCGTCAGGCGCAAGCTCGACGGTGTTCTTCACGGTGACCACCTCGGGCTGATTCCCGGGCCGGGTACTGAGGCGGGGGAGTCACGGCTGTATCAACCCGGCGATGACGTCCGCCGGATGGACTGGTCGGTGACCGCGCGCACCACGGCCCCGCACGTGCGGGAGATGATCGCCGACCGCGAGCTGGAGACATGGCTTGTCGTCGACATGTCCGCCAGCCTCGACTTCGGCACCACCGGATGCGAGAAGCGCGACCTGGTCGTGGCCGCCGCCGCGGCGATCGCATTCCTCAACAGCGGTGGCGGCAACCGGCTCGGCGCGCTGATTGCCAACGGACAAGACATCATTCGCGTCCCGGCGCTGTCCGGGCGGCTGCACGAGCACACCCTGCTGCGGGCGATTGCCACGTCGCCGCGGCCCCCGGTCGGCGTTCGCGGTGACCTTGCGGCTGCGATCGACGCGCTGCGCCGCCCCGAGCGCCGCCGCGGGATGGCCGTGATCATCAGCGACTTTCTCGGGCCGATCAATTGGATGCGCCCGCTGCGGGCGATCGCGGGCCGCCACGAGGTGCTCGGGATCGAAATCCTCGACCCGCGCGACGTCGAACTTCCCGATGTGGGGGACGTGATCCTGCAGGACGCGGAGACCGGCGTCACCCGGGAATTCACGATCGACACCAAGCTGCGCGATGACTTCGAGAGGGCCGCGGCGGCACACCGCGACGAGGTCGCCCGCACGCTGCGCCGCTGTGACGCGCCGCTGCTGTGCCTGCGCACCGACCGCGACTGGATCTCCGACGTGGTGCGGTTTGTCAGCAATCGCCGTCGGGGGGCGCTCGCGGGCCGCAGGTGATGAGGTCCTAAGTTGGCGGGCATGACTGTGACCGACAATCCCGCCGACACCGCGGGTCAGGCCGCTGTCGGCCGACCGGCCTTCGTCTCACGCTCCGTGCTGGTCACCGGTGGAAACCGGGGCATCGGGCTGGCCATTGCGCGCCGGCTGGCCGCCGACGGGCACAAGGTGGCCGTGACCCACCGCGGTTCCGGGACACCCGACGACGATCTGTTCGCCGTCGAGTGCGACGTCACCGACAGCGCCGCCGTCGATGCCGCGTTCACCCGGGTCGAGGAACACCAGGGTCCGGTCGAAGTGCTGGTGGCCAACGCGGGGGTCACTGCCGACATGCTGATCATGCGGATGAGCGAGGAGAGCTTCACGAAAGTCATCGACGCGAACCTGACCGGGGTGTTCCGGGTGGCCAAGCGGGCGTCGCGCAACATGATCAAAAAGCGGTTCGGCCGGATGATCTTAATGGGCTCGGTGGCCGGGCTCACCGGTCTGCCCGGCCAGGTCAACTACTCGGCGTCCAAGGCGGCCCTGGTTGGGATGGCCCGCTCGCTCACGCGCGAGCTGGGCTCGCGGTCCATCACCGCCAACGTCGTCGCGCCGGGGTTCATCGACACCGACATGACCCGGGCGCTGGACCAGAAGCAGCAAGACACCGCGCTGCAGGCCATTCCATTGCAGCGGATCGGCTACGTCGAGGAGGTCGCGGGCGTGATCAGCTTCTTGGCCTCCGAGGACGCCGGCTACATCTCGGGCGCGGTCATCCCGGTCGACGGCGGCCTGGGCATGGGCCACTGAGGAGCGCGCCAGATGCAACAACTGCTCGAGGGCAAACGGATTCTGGTCACCGGAATCATCCACGACTCGTCGATCGCGTTCCACATCGCACGGGTCGCGCAGGAGGCTGGTGCCGAGCTGGTGCTGACCGGGTTCGACCGGATGCGTTTGATCCAGCGCATCGTCGAGCGGCTGCCGCAGAAGGCGCCCCTGCTGGAGCTCGACGTCCAGAACGAGGAGCATCTGGGCACGCTGGCCGACCGCGTGAGCGAAGCCCTCGGCGACGGCAAGAAACTCGACGGCGTCGTGCATTCGATCGGTTACATGCCGCCCAGCGGGATGGGCATGGAGCCGTTCTTCGATGCGCCATATGACGACATTGCCAAGGGCATCCACATCTCGGCGTATTCGTATGCGTCACTGGCCAAGGCGACGTTGCCGATCATGAACCGCGGTGGCGCGATCGTGGGGATGAACTTCGATCCGAGGCGGGCGATGCCGGCATACAACTGGATGACGGTCGCCAAGAGCGCGCTGGAGTCGGTGAACCGGTTCGTCGCGCGCGAGGCGGGCCCGTTCGGTGTGCGATCGAACCTCGTTGCGGCAGGGCCGATCCGAACGCTGGCAATGAGCGCGATCGTCGGCGCCGGCATCGCCGGCATCAGCGATCAGATGCAGCTGCTGGAAGAGGGCTGGGACCAGCGGGCGCCGCTGGGATGGAACATGAAAGATGCGACACCGGTGGCGAAGACGGTGTGCGCGCTGCTTTCCGACTGGCTGCCGGCGACCACCGGAACGGTGATCTACGCCGACGGCGGCGCCAGTACGCAATTGCTCTGATGGACTTTGATGCCCTTCTGCTGCTGTCGTTCGGCGGCCCGGAGGGCCCTGAGCAGGTGCGGCCCTTCCTTGCCAACGTCACCCGCGGTCGCGGTGTGCCGCCGGAACGGTTCGACGACGTTGCGCAGCATTATCTGCACTTCGGCGGCGTGTCACCGATAAACGGCATCAACCGTGCGCTGATCGGCCAGATCCGGGCAGAACTCGCCGACCGTGGCAGAAAGTTGCCGGTGTACTTCGGAAACCGCAACTGGCATCCGTACGTCGAAGACACGGTGGCTGCGATGCGAGACGACGGGATCGGCCGCGCAGCGGTGTTCACAACTTCGGCTTGGGGCGGCTACTCCGGCTG
>JAFAWC010000490.1 GCA_019242135.1 Mycobacteriaceae bacterium
ACCGGCCGGGTGCGGGCGCCGTCGATCATGTCAAATCCGTGACTGGCGCCCGGTAACTCCAGGTACTCGACCGGCGAGCGCGATGCCTCGCGCAGACGCTCCGCGAATGCGCGCGCCTGGGCCACCGGAATCACCGTGTCGGCTGAGCCGTGCACGACGAGGAACGGCGGCGCGTCCGCGCGGACCCGGGCGATCGGCGAGGCCTGGCGGAAGACCTCGGGGTGGCGGGCCAGCCGCTTTCTTACGACGACGCGTTCCAGGAACTCGACGAACCGCTCGCGTTCGGGGGTGGACCTGTCCTCCCAGTCGTAGCGGCCGTAGATTCCCACCACCGCGTCGACCGAGGTGTCGGCGTCATCCGGCAGGTCAATGTGAAAGTCCGGATCGTCGTGCGTGAGGCCGGTCAGCGCCGCGAGGTGCCCTCCGGCCGAACAGCCGGCGATCGCCACGAAGTCGCGGTCGCCACCGAACCGGTCGACGTTCGCCCGTGCCCACGCGACGGCCGCCTTCACGTCGGTGACGTGCCGTGGCCAGCGGTGGTGTGGCGACACCCGATAGTCGATGGACAGGCACACCCAGCCCTGCTCGGCGAGATGGCTCAACAGCGCATACCCCTGCAGCGTGCGGGTGCCGACCACCCACGCGCCGCCCGGTACAAACAGCAGCACGGGCGCGGGGCCGGCCAGGTCGCGTCGCCGCCACACGTCCATCACCTGGCACGGCGCGTCGCCGTACCGGACCGTGCTGCGGTACAGGTAGCGACGTCGCTGTCCGCGTCCGCGAAACACCGGGGCCACCCGGTCCGGAGCGGGCCACTCGATGTTGCACCGGTCGGGCGAGACGAAGTTACGCAGCGCCGCCGCCGCGATCTCGGTGGTCATCGCCCGGTCCGATCGGCGCTGCTCGGCCGCACCGGGTGCCCGGTTGCGCAGCGCCGCGGAAACGAAGTCCGGTGCGTGCCGATAGCCCCACGCACCCATCGCGGTCACCGCTCCCAGCGGCTCCAGATGCCTTCCGACCAGCGGCAATGTCGCGTAGAACTCGCTCATCGCCAGCATGTAATCCACCGGACGTGCGCGCAAAAACCACGCCGCGCGAGACCGCAGACCGAAGTCCATTGCCGCACTGTACCCCGGCGCACTTGGCCACAAACGGAAATCTCCCTACGGGGCCCGCTTACGAATCTGCGATCAGGCCGGATAGCCTCCCAGCGAGCCACCACCGACCGGCGCTGAGCAGGAAGGACTTCGATTAATGCGCAGTGACAACGGCTTTCATCCCGAGCTGCGCAAAATGGCGCGATTCTTGCCGCGCACCCCGGTAACTCCGCGCACGGTGTGGCTCATGCGTGCGTTGGAACGGCTGCCGATCGGCGTCGATAAACACGCCGAGGTGCTCACGCTGACGTCCGGCAGGCACGTCAGAATGCACCGGCCGCCGGGCGACATCGAACCCGCCGCGGTGCTGTGGATTCACGGCGGCGGATACATCATGGGCCGACCGCAGCAGAGCGACGAGTTCTGCCGGCGGCTCAGCCGCAGGCTCGGTATCGCGGTGGCGGCGCCGTCCTACCGGCTCGCCCCCGAGCATCCGTACCCGGCCGCGGTGGACGACCTGTACGCGGCGCTGCAATGGCTGGTGTCGCTGCCGGAAGTCGATGCTTCCCGAGTGGTGATCGCCGGTGAAAGCGGGGGTGGCGGGTTGGCGGCGGCGCTGGCTTTTGTGGTCCGCGACCGGGGCGAGATCCGCCCTGCCCTGCAGTTGTTGAGCTATCCGATGCTCGACGACCGAACGACCTCACGGATCCCGTCGGGTCATCGGCTGTGGAACGAGCGCATCAACCGATTCGCCTGGGCGTCCTATGTCGGAGCAGCCGATCCCGATGTCGCTGTCCCGGCCCGGCGCACCGATCTTGCCGGACTCCCGCCGGCGTGGATCGGCGTGGGTACCGCGGATCTGTTCTACGACGAAGACGTGGCCTACGCCGAGGCCCTGCGAAGCGCCGGGGTGCCGTGCCACCTACAGGTCGTCGAGGGCGCGTTCCACGGCTTCGACCGCGTCCACGCGAAGGCGTCGGTAGCGCGCGCGTTCTTCGACAGCCAATGCACGGCACTGCGCACCGCGCTCGCGCTCTGACCCGCCCAGCCACCACGCTCGCGATCTCGCCTCGGAACCGCTTCAGAACTGCAGGGCCGAAAGCCGCCAGTCCAGCACTGGCCGGTCGGGCGCACCGGCCTCCCCACCGACCGCGCTGACCACGGAGCGCAACCGCAGAATGCCGCCGCCGCGGGGCCGCGGTTCGGCCGCCTC
>JAFAWC010000549.1 GCA_019242135.1 Mycobacteriaceae bacterium
CAGGGTCATGCCCGGTTCGAGGCGCAGCTTGCCCAGCGCCAGGTCGATCTTGGCGATCTGGGCCTCCTCGAGCGACATGTCCTCACGCGCGAAGAACGCGCAACTATAGGTCTGCGTCGGATCGAGGAACAGGCGGAAGAAGTCATCGGACAGGTCGTAGTGCGCCTGCACGTCATCGAAATGGGGGTTTAGGGCGTCACGCGTAACTCGCGCCATGTATCGCATTGCCTTTCTGGCTCTTGAGGGACCCCGAACGGGCCCCGACCACGCGGCCGGCGCCGACGCGTTCGAGCGGAAATCGTAGCCGATCAGGCGGTGACCTCCGAATTACGCGACCGGCGGCGCTGGTCACACTTCTGCAAAATTCGTCTTGAGCTCGCCGATGATCTCGTCCCACAGCTGCTCGGGTAACTCGTGGCCCATGCCGTCGAACAGCACCAGCCGCGCCCCGCGGATCGCCCGGGCCACAGCGCGCCCGCCGCAAGGCCGCATCAGCTTGTCGGCCTTGCCGTGCAAGACGACGGTCGGTGCCTCGATCTGGCGGTCGTAGTGCAGCAGGCTGCCGGTGCCGAGGATCGCGCCGAAATGCCTGCCGACGCCCGCCGGATAGTAGGAACGGTCGTAACCCTCGACCGCCTCGGCGCGAATGGTCTCATCGGGCCGGGGATAACCGGGGCTTCCGATGATCTTGCTGACCCGGATGGCGTTGTCGATGATCGCCTCGCGCGACGAGTCCTTCGGCTTGCGGAGGATGGCTTGCAGCTGGACGGGACCGGGGGGCGGCAGCAGCGGCTGGTTGTTGCTCGAAAAGATGACGGCCAGCGTGTTGGTGCGGTCCTTAAACCGTGCCGCGAAGACCTGGGCGATCATGCCGCCCATCGACGCGCCGACGACGTGCGCACCGTCGATACGCAGATGGTCCAAAAGCGCCGCGGCGTCGTCGGCCATGTCATCGAGCGTGTAGACCGCAGGGCTGCGGACGCCCAGGAACGACCGCACCATCCTCGGGGCCAACGACCCCGGTTGGCGACTGCCGCGCAGCTTCGTGGAAAGTCCGACGTCGCGGTTGTCGTAGCGGATCACCCGCAGGCCCTGGTCGACGAGCTTCTCGCAGAACTCCTTGCGCCACAAGAGAAGCTGCGCGCCCAATCCCATGATCAGCAGGACGGCCGGGTCGTTGGGATCGCCCATGTCCTCGTAGTGGATCTGAAGGTCACCCGAGGGGGCAACGCCGCTGCGAACCTGCACTTACACCTCCAGCTGGTCTTTGTGTTCCCTGCTGACCTCGACCATGAAGTTCGCGAAGTAGCCGGTGAGCTCGGGGTCAGACATCATCTGCCACCGCGGCGCCAGAAGTTTCATATAGCGCTCAACGTAGAGGAACTGCTTGCCGATCAGCACCAGCTCGCGCGGCAGCTTCACGTCGTAGGCGTCGGCCAGCGCCGACAGCTGCCTGCCGATGTCGGCGTAGCTCATGTCGCCCAGAGATTTCATGGTCAGTGGTTGAGCGAACGCCTCCAGGTCCTTGGCCGCCTGGCCCTCGGGTTTCACGGTGCCCACCGCGCCCATCAGCACGACGATCTTGCCGGCGGCGGCGTGGTCCTTTTTCACCAGCAATGCGTAGACCAGCTCGCGCAGCAGCCAGCGGGTGCGCGGATCGATGTGACCCATGATCCCGAAGTCGAAGAACACGATCTTGCCGTCGGCGTCGACATAGAGATTGCCGGCGTGCAGATCGCCGTGGAACAAGCCGTGGCGAAGGCCGCCTTCGAACACGCTGAACAACAGCGCCTTGACGAGTTCGGTGCCGTCGAACCCGGCCTTGCGGATCGCGGCCGCGTTGTCGATGCGGATGCCGTGCACGCGCTCCATCGTCAGCACCCGGGTGGTGGTGTATTCCCAATGCACCCGCGGCACCCGGATGTTCTTGCCCAGCGGTGAGGCGTTCATGTGCTCGACCCAGGTTTCCATCGACTGGCTTTCGATGAGGAAGTCGAGCTCTTCGGCCAGGTTGTCGGCGAAGTCGGCGACAACGTCCTGCGCGGACAAGCGCCGGCCCAGCTTGGCCAGCTCCACGACCTGCGCGCCGCGTTTGAGGATCTGCAGATCGGCGGCGATGCGGCGGCGGATCCCTGGCCGCTGGATCTTGACGACGACGTCTTCGCCGCTGTGCAGGGTCGCGTAATGCACCTGTGCAATCGACGCCGACGCGAACGGCTGGTCGTCCCATTTCGCGAACAACATCGCGGGGTCCTCGCCGAGCTCCTCGACGAACAGCTTGTGCACTTCGTCGGGATCGGCCGGCGGTACCGCGTCCAGCAGGCTGCGGAACTCGCGCGACAACGGCTCGCCGAACGCGCCGGGGCTCGATGCGATGATCTGACCGAATTTGACGTACGTCGGCCCG
>JAFAWC010000707.1 GCA_019242135.1 Mycobacteriaceae bacterium
CACCACGTTCTACGACTCACCGGCGACCGAGAAGCCGGTCGGCTTCGGTCAGCCCATCGACCATCCCGACCTTCAGACCATGACCGCGCAAGGCACCGGCGTGTTTGCCGAGGCGGTGCGGATGATCGGCGACGCCCTGGGCGTCGAATTCGACGATGTGCGTTGCGATGCCGAGTATGCCCAAACCACAGCCGATCTCGACCTCGGATCCTGGACCATCCCCGCCGGATGCGTCGCGGGCGTGTCCGCGAGCTGGAAGGGCTTGATGGGCGATAAGACCGTCGTCGAACTCAACCTGCGGTGGCGCAAAGGTCAAACTCTGGAGCCGGACTGGAAAATCGACCAAGACGGCTGGGTCATCCAGGTCGACGGCCGGCCGACTGTGAGAAACGTCGTGAGCTTTCTTCCGCCGGCGGACTTTCAAGCCGAAACGCTGGAAGATTTCATGGTGCTCGGGCACATTATGACGGCCATGCCGGTGATCAACGCGATCCCAGCGGTCGTGGCCGCGCCACCGGGCATCGCGACGTACACCGACCTGCACCTGCCGCTGCCGCGCGGCGTCGTGCCGCGAACCTAGCTAACCCCGGAACTACCTTCTGCGGCTATCCGCCTTGTTGAAGCGGCGATGTCGGCGTCGGTTCGATCGTTAGCAGCTCTGGTCTGATGGGCCCACGTATTGCCACACCAGATTGTGGTTCCCCGTCATCGCATGATTGCACCACATCGTCCAACCGCTGCTGTCCTGCGTGGTCGCGTGCCAGACCGAGCAGGGGTCGCCCGGCGAGGGCGCGTCAGCATGGCGAGACCGGCCCCCAACACGACGACGAGCGGTGCTGAAGCAATCGTGACCCACCGAGCCAGCGAAACCATGGTCATCATTAAAAACCTCCTGGCGGCGCGGCGGCCGCCGAACTCCAAACGGTAGCTGCTGTCGGCGCGTCCTACATGCGGAACGCCGGGCCCATCGCCGTTTCAGTAATCCCCGGCGCACCACTCGATCAACCGACGCCCAGCGCTCGTTTCGGCCCTCCCAAGGTGACAGGGTGGTGGGGTGGACGCCGAACTCGAAGAGTGGAAATCGGCCGGGCAGCACTTCGACTACCTGGGTTTCGACATCTTCTATCGCCTCGAGGGCAGCGGGCAGCGGCTGCTCCTGATCCACGGCTACCCGTTCAATTCGTGGGACTGGGCGCCGATCTGGCCGACGCTGACCACGCGGTTCGGGGTGATCGCGCCGGACATGCTCGGCATGGGGTTTTCGGCCAAGCCGGTCCGCTACGAATACACGGTGCCCGATCACGCCGACATGCACGAGGCGCTGCTCGCTCATCTGGGGGTCGACAGTTGTCACATCGTGGCCCACGACATCGGCGTCTCGGTGGCCCAGGAGATGCTGGCCCGACACGATGGTGGGCAGCAGACGCACGGACAGTTCCGCATCGAATCCGTGACATGGCTCAACGGCGGGCTGTTCAACGAGGCGTACACGCCGCGGTTGGTGCAGACCCTGCTGTCGCGGACCCCACTGGGTGAACTCGCGGGCCGGTGGCCCAACGTTCTGCTGTCGCGGCGAGTCCTCGAGCGTGCGATCGATGAGATGTTCGGGCCCAACACGAAGCCGTCCCCGCGCATGCACGAGTTATTCGCGCAGATCCTCGAGTTCAACGACGGCAAGCGGGTCAGCCCCAAGGTGGGCCGATTCATCAACGACCGCTTCGTGTTCCGCAATCGGTGGGTACGGGCCATGCGACAGACGAAAGTGCCGATGCGTTTCATCGACGGACCCGTTGACCCGAACTCCGGTCGGCACATGGCCGACCGGTACCTCCAACTCATCCCGGACCCGGACGTGGTGATGCTCGACGACGACATCGGGCACTGGCCGCAGATCGAAGCCCCCGACGCCGTCCTCACCCACCTGATCGCTCACCTTGACCGCGTCATAGCGGATGGCGGAAGACGTTAAATGATCACTGCCCGCCCAGGCCTGGGAGATGCGGCAGCAACGGAGCCTGTTGGGACGGGGTCACCGTCTGGGTGACGGTCGACGGCGCGGCGCTGGACGGTGCGGGCGTGCCGGTGCCAGTGCTCGGGGCGGGGGT
>JAFAWC010000243.1 GCA_019242135.1 Mycobacteriaceae bacterium
CCCGTCTACCACGGTGCCGCCAGTGATCTTCAGGTCGAACACGATTACTCCCTTGTCTGCCCCCGCCAGCCGCTACAGTGGCAATGTAACACCGTTACAGACCAGCCGCGTCCATTCGGGAAAGGCGGAGCGCTGCGATGACGAGCCAGCCCACGATGACGAATCCGCCACAGCGGATGACCGGGGGTGAGACGCTTGCCGGCACCGCAGCGCCGAACCGTCGCTAGTGCCGTCAGCGCCGAGGTGATCCTCGACACCGCGATACGGCTGATCGAATCCGACGGGGTCGAGGCGTTCACCATGCGCGGCCTCGCCGAGCAACTCGGGGTGGCGGTCACATCGATCTACTGGCATGTCGGGGGACGCGACAAGCTGTTCGACCGCCTGGTCGACCGATTGCTCAGCCAGATGGCGAACTTGCCGGTCGAGGGTGACACTCCCGTCGACCGCATCGCGTCACTGGCCCGTTCCCAGCGCACCGCGCTGATTCACCGTCAGCACCTGCTGCGCATCGCGCACGAACGAGACCGCACGCCGCTGTTGTTTTTGCCCATTCAGCAAACGTTGGCTGCGCTGCTGGCAGATCTCGGCGTGACCGGAACCGACGCCGCGCTCATCCTGCGAGCCGTGCAGGTTCATGTCATTTCGTCCGCGGTGATGCAATTCTCCGCGGTCCGTGGCGCGAAGCACGACGAGGAGGATCCATCGCTGTGGGCCGCCGACTGGCCCGACCAGTCCCTGGTGGAGGCGTTGCAATCCCCGACCGACTACGACGCGGTCTTCGAGTATGCGCTCAACGCACTGCTCGCGCCGCTGCGGACGCTCCACGAGCCCTCACCGCGCGGTGGCCCCTACGGTGGCTAGCGCCTCGTCCAACGTCGGGCACACCGCGAAGAGTTTGTCCAGGCCGATCAACTCGATCGGTTTTCTGCAGACCCGCTCTGCGACCACCGCGAAATGCCCGGCTTCGGCGCGCCGGTGTTGGGTCCTCATCAGCACGGTCAGTCCTGCCGAGTCGAGGAACTGTACGCCGGACAGGTCAATGATCAACGTGGGCGGATTGTTGCCGAGCACTTCGTCGATGGCCGCTTCGAACGCCGGAGCGGTCGCCATGTCGATCTCGCCGTCGACGCTGAGCACCGCGACATCGCCGTAGGCCGTCCGCGACATCTTCAGCGGCGCGGAGTCTGGCATCGATGATGCTTCACCCACCAAAAAGGGACCTCTCCGTTGACGTCATTGACGAGCTTAACGTTGTTGACCCCGGCGCTGACCTGGTTTGCTCATCCCCGGGCCAAAACCCTGCCCGGCACCGCGATCGGCAGTCATCTTGTCGCACAGCGAAGTATTGTTCCAGCATTGCTGTCAACCGCAGCGCCCGACGGCGAGTTCAGGACGGGGTTGCCGATGCGCGCGTCACCTGCGGCGGCGCCGCACCCCCTGTCGCTGCTGCTGGTGGAGGACGACCGCGCCGACGCGTTGCTGGTGGAGGAACTGATCGTCGACACCGGAATCGACATCGGGCTGGTGTGGACGCGCACGATCGCCGACGGCGAACGGGAAATGAAGGCCGGCCGCCCCGACTGCGTCCTGCTGGATCTGAACCTGCCTGATGTGTCCGGCATGGACGCTTTGGACCGCGTCACCGCCTGCGACAACACCGTTCCCATTGTCGTGCTGACCGGCCTCAACGACGAACCCTTCGGGGTATCCGCGGTCGGGTCCGGCGCGCAGGACTACCTGGTCAAGGGCCGCGTTGACGCTGAGATGCTGCGCCGGTCGCTGCTTTATGCGATCGAACGCAAACGCGCCGAGATCACCGCGGTCGATCTGTCCGTCAGTCAACTGCGCGCCCAGGAGAACGCGCGGCTGGAGCGGGGCTTGTTACCCGCGCCGCTGCTGCTGGAAAAGCCGGGCGTCGAGATCGTCACCCAGTACCGACCCGGTCGGTCGAACGCGTTACTCGGCGGCGATTTCTACGACGTCGTGCAGACCCCGGACCGGACGGTCCACGTCGTCGTCGGTGACGTGGCCGGCCATGGACCGGACGCGGCCGCGGTGGGGGTCGCCCTCCGCATCGCGTGGCGCACGCTGGCGCTCACCGGGGTTGACGGCGCAGACCGGATGCGCGCCCTCGAGCGCATCCTGCACGCCGAACGGGGCGGAACAGGGATCTTTGTCACGATGATCAGTTTGGCCATTTCGCCCGAAAGCGGGCACATCACCGCCGTGCGGGCCGGTCATCCGGGCATGCTCGTCCATGACAGTCACACCGTCGAATGGCTCGTTCCTGCCGGTGGTCCGGCGCTCGGTCTGCACCTCACCGACTGGCCGGAGGAGCAACTGGAGCTACCGGAGCGAACGGGGCTGCTACTGCTCACCGACGGACTGTTCGAAGGACATTCCGGAGACGGTGACGAACGCCTCGGCGAGGAAGGCGTGCTGGAGCTGGCCCGCTCCCTTCCGGTGCTGCCCGCCGCCGCGTTCGTCGGCGCCTTGATCGACGCGGCCGAAAACCGGGCCGCCACCCACGGCGGGTTGAGCGACGACGTCGCGGTGGTGCGGGTGGAGCGCCGGTCACCATGAGTACTGAAACGACCACCCCGGCACCCGCACCCCCGCCGGTCGCCACGGGCAGACCGCCACGGCGGTCACCGTTCACCGTGGGGGGCTGGCAGAACCTGGTGTTATCGGTGATGGGGTTGGTGGTGCTCGTCGGTGCCGTGGCCGGTGGGGCGCTGCTGGTCCGTACCGACGAGGTGGCGCGCGCGATCAGCGATGAGATCCAGCCTGCGCGGGTCGCGGCTTATCAGCTTCAGGCGGCGTTGCGGGACCAGGAAACATCCGTGCGCGGTTACGTCATCGCTGCGGATCGGCAGTTCCTCGACCCCTATTACGCCGGCAAGCAGGCCGAACAGGCAGCGGCCCAGGACATTCGCAACCGCGTCGGCAACCGTGCGCAGCTCGTCGCCGATCTCGACGCGATCGAGCAGGCCGCCGCGACCTGGCGATCGAGCTACACCGAGCCGCTCATCGCCACCGTGTCGCCGGGCGCGCCCAATCTTCTCAGCAGTCAGACCGCCGATCGCGGCAAGGCCCAGTTCGATCATCTGCGCGCGCTGTTCGATGCGCAGAACACCCATCTGGCGGCGGCACGCACCAGCGCAGACCAGCAACTCGCCCGCGACCAGACATGGCGCGACGGGTTGCTCGCCGCCATGATCGGGACGTTTTTCATCACCGCGATCCTGCTCGCGGTGATGATGCGAAGCACCGTCACCCGGCCACTGGCCGCGTTGGCGGCGGCGTGCCGCCGAATCACAGAAGGCCACTTCGGGGAAACGATTCGGGCGCAGGGACCCAAGGATGTCCACGGGATCGGCGTCGATGTCGAGAACATGCGGCAGCGGATCGTCGATGAGCTCGAGGTCTCGCAGCGCACCCAGGCCCGATTGGCCGAACAAGCCAAAGCGCTGGACGCGCAGACGATCGAATTGCGCCGATCAAACGCCGAACTCGAACAGTTCGCCTATGTCGCGTCGCACGATCTGCAGGAACCGTTGCGTAAGGTCGCGTCGTTTTGTCAGCTTCTCGAAAAGCGCTACGCGGACAAACTCGACGAGCGCGGAATCGAATACCTGGGATTCGCGGTTGACGGCGCCAAACGCATGCAGGTTCTCATCAACGATCTGCTCACCTTCTCTCGGGTCGGACGGGTCAACGCCAGAAAGATCGACGTCGACCTGTCCGCCGCGCTGGACACCGCGCTGACCAATCTCGCGGCCGCGGTTGAGGAATCCGGTGCCGACATCGTGCGCCCGGCGCGACCGCTGCCGCATGTCACCGGAGATCCCACGTTTTTGACCATGCTGTGGCAGAACCTGATTTCCAACGCGGTGAAGTTCCGGCGAGAGGGCGTGCGGCCGCGCATCGTCGTCGACTGTGAACGAGGATCCGGTGACCGCGACGGAGAATGGTTGCTCAGCGTGTCAGACAACGGCATCGGCATCGCAGAGGAATTCGCCGACAAGGTATTTGTCATCTTCCAACGTCTGCACGGCCGTGATGGCTACGCTGGCACCGGGATAGGTCTGGCACTGTGCAAAAAGATCGTCGAACATCACGGCGGCACCATCTGGATTGACCCCTCCTACACCGAAGGAACCCGATTGCTCTTCACCATGCCCGTTGCACATGACTCCCCGGTAGCGCCCGTACTGCAGGGAGCGCACCCGTGACCCCGGGCGGCCGACCGATCGACCTGCTGCTCGTTGAGGACGATGCCGGCGACGAACTCATCACGCGAGAGGCACTCGCGGACAACAGGATTAACACCTCGCTGCATGTCGCCCACGACGGGCAGGAAGGCTTGGACTTCCTGTACCGGCGGGGCCGCTTCGCCGATGCGCCGCGCCCGGGTTTGATCCTGCTCGATCTGAACCTGCCGAAATACGACGGGCGGCAGCTGCTCGAGAGGATTAAATCCGATCCCGACCTGTGGCACATTCCCGTGGTGGTGCTCACCACTTCCGCGGCCGAAGAAGACATCGTGCGCAGCTACCAGCTGCACGCCAACGCCTACGTCACCAAGCCCGTCGATGTCGACAAGTTCATCCGCGCGGTCCGCCAGATCGACGAGTTCTTCCTTCGAGTCGTCCGGCTACCGCAGCCGTGACACGGCTGGGCCTCGGGTCACCGGCTGCCTCGCCGCGCCATCAGCCGCTGCGTCTGCCCGTAGGCGTCGATCGGGCTGTGCAACGCGAGACCGCCGTCGGCTAACAGGGTTTGGCCGGTCACCCACGTCATGTCGAGCAGCCCGACGATCGCCTCGGCAATGTCATCGGGGTCACCGAGCCGGCCGAGCGCAGTCCGTTCGGTGAGCGCGTCGACCCAGCCCGGGAGTTTTTCGGCTTCGGCCAGCATCGGCGTCCGGGTGACCCCGGGACCCACGGCGTTGACGCGGATGCCGTGCGGTCCCCACTCTTCGGCCGCGACGCGCACCAGCATGTCGATGCCGGCCTTCGTCACGCAGTAGGCGCCCATGTCGCGGTCGGCGATCACGCCGCTGATGCTTGACACCGCGACGATCGACCCGCCCGTCTCCGCGTCGATCATCGCGCGTGCGACGGCACGCATGCTCAGCCAGGTGCCGGTCAGGTTGATGTCGATGACCCGGCGCCAGTCATCTGGGCTCTGGTCCAATAACATTCCCGACGCGCCCACGCCGGCACACGCCACCAGCCGGTCGGGCGCGCCGTGCTCGGCGACAGTCTGCTCGATCGCCGCCGACACCGCCGCCGGATCGCTGATGTCGCACCCGATGTCGCCGCCGTGGACATCCCACACCACGACGTCGGTGCCGGCCGCGCGCAGCCGGGCAGTCACCGCACGGCCGATGCCGGAACCGCCGCCGGTGACGACGGCGGTCACGCAGGCGCCCCGATCAATTCGACGCGGACGCCGTCGGGTGCGGTGATCACCGCCATGGCAACCTCTTTCCCGCCGGGTGCCGGCACCGAGATCCGCCGCACATCCTCGTCGAAACCTCGCTCGGCCAGCCGGGCCAGCGCCCGATCGACGTCGCGCTGCAACGACAGCAGAAAGAATCCCATCTGCGGGCGCTGCGCCGATGCGGGCGCGGGGGCCGCGCCGTCGAGAACGACCAGCTCCACGATGCCCGAGTCGGGTGTTTGGGGGTCGCCGAGGAAGACCGACCG
>JAFAWC010000328.1 GCA_019242135.1 Mycobacteriaceae bacterium
GCAAAGTTTTTCCCGCTCCGAGCGGTCCAGAGAGCACGACGACGTCGCCCGCGCGCAACTCCGAGCCGAGCCGAGCCCCCAATCGGAAGGTGTCCTCGGGGGTAGGCAACGTCGCGGTGTCACTCCCCCGCGAGCACTCCCGAGGCAATCCCTGCAAGTGCACCTCCGACAGCCGCTCGCCCCGCACGCCCTCACGCACTACGCCCTCACCCACTGCGCCGAACCTTCTCCCGCAGCCTCCGGGTCAGCCTGACAAGTTTGGACGGCGTTGCCCGCTCCACCAACCGCACCAGGGCGTCGTCGATGATCTCGGGTCGTTCCAGCTCCACGAGGTGCCCTGCACCGGGGACGATCACGAGCTCGCACTTGGGCATGGCGGCCGCCATCGCGCGCGAACTGCTCAGCAGCGTCAGCAGGTCTCGGTCCCCGCACGCGATCATCGTCGGAATCCTCGCCAGCACGAACACGCCGGCGGTCTCGTCGTGCACTTCCAGCGCATGCAAGAACTCGACCATCGTCTCGATCGGTGTGTCGTGAATCATCTTCTCGGAGAACGCCACCACGGACGCACTGACGTTCTCGTCGCCGTAGGCTGCCGCGCGCAAGATGGGCCCGATCAACGATCGCGCCGAACCGCGGGCACGGAGCACGAGGTTGGGTGAGTGGCGAGCCGCGAATCGCACCGCCTCGAGCGCGGGGTTCTTCAAAATCTCCCCCAACGGCGACCGCGTAAGCCCTTCGGCTGCCGACGAGATGAGCGCGGCACCGACGACGCGGGATCCGTACTGCTCGGGAAACTGCCGCGCGTGTGAGAGGACGGTCATACCGCCCATCGAGTGGCCGACCAGCACGACCGGGCCGCGAGGCACCGTGACGGCCAGCACGTCTTCCAGATCGTGGCCGAGCTGCTCGACGGTGTAGGTCTCCAGAGGCGCCCGCCCGGACCGGCCGTGTCCGCGCTGGTCGTAGAACACCATCCGGACCTGGTCGCCCCACTCCTCTTCGAGACGGGCGCGCTGAAAGTGGTACGCGCCCATACACATACAGAACCCGTGCGCGAATACGACGGTCAGCGGAGCATCTGGCGGACCAACCTCCCGAACCGCCAGCAGCACGCCGTCCCGGGTGGTCACCACGCTCGCGCGGTCCGCGTCCAGCAGTGTGAAGTCCTCGGTTGCATGCGGGTCGTCCGTCGAACGCCGCTTGCCTATCGAACGGGCCGCCGACACCCCGGCGACGGTGCCGACCGCTGCTAACCCGGCGACGCCGGCCATCCAGCGCGCGTCCGCGTACCGACCCCGGCCCAGCTTTTCGCCTCTGGCCAGCTTGGCGAGGCGCTCGGCGTTCTTCACCGCTGAACGGGCAAGGCGGTCGTCGATACGCTGCGTACGCCTGGCTCGCCGCGTGGCTGCCCCGTCACCCACCGATGCTCCCGCGGTAGACCCGGGTCACCCGACCGCGCGGGCTGGTGACGACCTCGTAGTGGATGGTGTCAAGCGCGTCGGCCCAGTCCTGCGCGGTCTGCTCGCCGTCGGTGCCCGGCCCGAACAGGATCGCCGTGTCGCCCTCGCGCACACCGTGATCGCCCGGCCCGAGGTCGACGACGAACTGGTCCATGCACACCCGCCCGACGCTGGGCCGTCGGCGACCGTTGATCAGCACGTCGAAACGGCCGCCCAGCGCCCGGAACACCCCGTCGGCGTATCCGATCGGCATCAGTGCCAGCGTCGTGTCCCGGTCGGCCACCCAAGTGTGCCCGTAGGAGACACCTTCGCCGGCGCGCACCGATTTGATCAGTACCACAGGGCATCTCAGCGTCATCGCCGGGATCAGCCCCATCTGTCCGCGCTCCGGGATCGGGCTCAGTCCGTAGACCGCGATGCCGGGCCTGACCATGTCGTAGGTCAGGTCGGGCCGCGACATCGCCGAGGAGGAGTTGCACAGGTGCGCGATCTCGTAGCGCACGCCACTGGACCGCGCCTGGCTTAGCATGTCGGAAAACCGTTGCGCCTGAGAATTGTTGGTTGGGTGATCGGGGACATCGGCATAGACCATGTGCGACATCAGTCCGCGCAGCCGCACTGTCTCGTCGGACTGGGCCCGCCGCAGCGCGTCGAGCATCGTCGGATATTCATTCGCGCTGACGCCGTTGCGATTGAGCCCGGTATCGATCTTCACCGTCACAACTGCGGTCGTACCGGTCAGCGCGACCGCGGCGAGCACTTCCCCGAGCTGACGCACCGACGACACCGCGATTTGCACATCGGCGCGCAGCGCGGCGGCGAAATCGGCGCCGGGAGCATGCAGCCACGCCAGAATCGGCGCGCCGATCCCGTCGCGGCGCAGGGCGAGCGCCTCGTCGATGGTCGCCACGCCGAGTTCGGTGGCCCCGGCGGCCAGCGCGGTGCGCGACACCTGGGTGGCTCCGTGCCCGTAGCCGTCGGCCTTGACCACTGCCATCACCGACGCTGACCCGGCGTGATCGCGCAACAATGCGACGTTGTGGGCGATGGCCTCGAGGTCTGTGACGGCCTCGGCCAGGACGCCCGGCGCCAACGGCGCCAACGGCGCCAACGAGGCCAACGGCTCGGCCGGCGGAACTGTTCGTATGCTTTTCACCGCTGCCGATTGTCCCAGAACGCCGTCGGCGCCCGCCCGCAGCGGTTAGTGGGCGAAGTGCTGCTGCGCGTCGAACTGTCCCCCGGGCTTGAGCTCGTCCATGTGCGCCACGACCGCCGCCATGTCCTCGTACAGCGACCTGGCGAGATCGGCGGAGAACCCTTCGCGCACCACGATGCGCAGCACCGAGATGTTTTCGGCGCCCTCGGGCATGGTGTAGGCGGGCACCTGCCAGCCGTAGGACCGCAGGCCCGCCGAGACGTCGAACTCGGTGTAACCGAAATCACCGGCTAGCCGGAACGCGACCACCGGGATCGCCGAGCCATCCGATATGACCTCGAAATGCCTGCTCTTGTCGAGTTGATCGGCCACGTAGCGCGCGGTGCCCGACAGGCAGTCCATCACCTTCGCGTAGCCGGCCCGGCCGAGTCGCAGGAAGTTGTAGTACTGGCCAACGACCTGGTTTCCGGGTCGGGAAAAATTCAACGTGAACGTGGGCATGTCCCCGCCGAGATAGTTCACCCGGAACACCAGCTCGTCGGGCAGCCCGGCGCTGTTGCGCCACACGACGAAGCCGATACCGGGGTAGGTCAGCCCGTACTTGTGGCCGCTGACGTTGATCGACGCCACCCGCGGGAGCCGGAAGTCCCACTCGATGTCGGGGTGCAGGAACGGGACGACGAACCCGCCGCTGGCGGCGTCGACGTGTACCGGTACGTCCGCGCCACCGCCCGCCGCGAGCTTGTCCAGGGCCGCGCAGATCTCGGCTATCGGCTCCAGTTCCCCGGTGTAGGTGGTGCCGAGGATCGCGACCACGCCGATGGTGTCCTCGTCGACGGCGTCGAGCACCTGCTCTGGTGTGATGACGTAGCGGCCCTCTGCCATCGGCAGATATCGCGGCTCGACCTCGAAGTAGCGACAGAATTTCTCCCACACCACCTGGACGTTGGACCCCATCACGAGGTTGGGGGTGCGCCGCTTCCACTCGTCACCGATCCGCTGCTTCCACCGCCACTTCAGCGCCAGCCCCCCGAGCATCACCGCCTCGCTGGACCCGATGGTTGACACGCCGATCGCGCTGCCGGGGTCGTCGTCGCGGAGATTCTCGGCATGGAACAAGTCGGCGACCATGCACACGCAGCGCTGCTCGATCGCCGCTGTGGCGGGGTATTCGTCTTTGTCGATCATGTTCTTGTCGAACGTCTCGGCCATCAGCCTCTCGGCCTGCGGGTCCATCCAGGTGGTAACGAACGTCGCGAGGTTGAGCCGCGAGCTGCCGTCGAGCATCAGCTCATCGTGGATGAACCGGTATGCCGCGTCCGGGTCCATTTCCTCGTCGGGTAGCCGCAGCGTCGGGATCGGCGCGGTGAACAGCCGGCCCGTGTATGCGGGGATGATCGACGACGACGAATGTGAAACGCGGGGCATGGCGGTCCTTTCATTGGGGTCGGCTTTTCACACGGTTGCTTTCACACCGTTCACGGGTGCTTCTCTCACGATGCCGATGGCGGCGCGGATGTGGGCGAGGATGCGCGACGCCGAGGTAGGCGCCGGTCGCGGACCGGGATCGGCGGCGGACACGTTGGCGGCGTGGGCGTGGACGAACGCGGCCGCGGCGGCGGCCTCGGCCGTGGGCAGTCCCGCGGCCAGCAGCGTGCCGATCATCCCGGACAGCACGTCGCCGGATCCGGCGGTGGCGGCCCACGACTGGCCCGCCGGGTTCAGATACACCGGTCCGGCGGGATCGACGATCACCGTGATGTTGCCTTTGAGCAGGACGGTGGCGCCGAGCTTGTCGGCCAGCTGGCGCGTCGCCCCGACGCGGTCCTCGCCGGGCGGCGCGCCGGCCAATCGAGCGAACTCCCCCGCGTGCGGTGTCAGCACGGTGGGCGCCGACCGGGCGGCGACGGCGTCGGGATGGGCGGCCAGGATGGTCAGCGCGTCGGCGTCGACGATCACCGGCAGGTCGGTGTCGAGCGCGAACCACAACGCTGCGGCCCCCGCCGCGTCGGTGCCCAGCCCCGGACCCACCACCCAGGCCTGCACCCGTCCCGCAGACTCTGCGGTGGGCGCGGCGATGACCTCCGGCCAACGTGAAAGCACCTGCCCGGCAGCACTTCCCGCATACCGCACCATACCGGACGTGGCGGCGACGGCGGCACCGGTGCACAGCACCGCGGCCCCGGGATAGGTCGCCGACCCGGCCAGGATGCCGGTCACGCCCTGGGTGTACTTGTCGTCGTCGGGTCGGGGCACCGGCCAGCGAGCGGCGACGTCGGCGGCCTCGAAGCCGAGCACTTCGGTGTCTGGCAGCTGCAGGCCGATGTCGACGAGTTCGACCCGCCCGCAGTCGCCGAGCGCATGTACCGGCTTGAGGCCGCCGAATGTGACGGTCAGCGCCGCGTGCACGTGCGGGCCGTCGGCCGCGCCGGTGTGCGCGTCGATGCCGCTGGGAATGTCGACGGCCACGACCGGGATGCCGGCCTCGTCGACGGCGGCGAAGATCTCGGCCGCCGCGGGTCTCAGCGGTCCGCTGCCTGATATTCCGACGACCCCGTCGATCACCAGATCCGTTGCGGCCGGGACGGATTCCACCACCCGGCCGCCGGCGCGCCTGAACGCCGCCAGGCCCTTGCGGTGCGCCTTCTCCGGGTTGAGCAGCACCGCGGTCGCAGCCGCGCCCCTCTGCCGCAGGAACGTCGCGGCCCACAGCGCGTCGCCGCCGTTGTCACCGGAGCCCACCACCGCGCACACCCGCCTGCCGGCGACCCCGCCGGTTCGGGCGGCCAGTTCGCGGGCGATCGCCACCGACAGCGGATACGCCGCGCGGCGCATCAGCGCACCGTCGGGCAGGGTGGCGAGCAACGGGGCTTCGGCGTCGCGGATCGCGTCGACGGTGTAGTAGTGCCGCATCATCTCCCGTTCCGGTCGACAAGCCCGCGCGGCAATAGATTACGCGGCCGCCGCAGATCCGGCTGCGACCTGGCGCAAACCGCCGCTACTGGCGGACGACGGCGATGTTCGCCATGATCGTCGGCCCCGGCGAGGTCGATGCCCGGCTCCGGGGCCAACCGGCGCAGGCGGACCGGCGCCGCATTTCACGGCTGCGCCGCGTCGTCACGTCGCGTGTGCTGTCCATGCTGCTCAGGCCGCAGCTCCCGCGGTGGCTGGCCGGCGTCGTGCTCCCGCGCGCGCTCGGTAGCACCCGTAGAGTACAAGCGCCCCAGCGGTTTTCGGGTCGGTCGTCTATCCCGACGCCCACGCCGTCGGGCGGCCCAGCTCGCCGCAGCACCTCTATGGCCAGCTTCCAGGCAGCCGACCTGTGGGCCGACGCGGCGGAGCCGGACACCGAGGTGCGCGTGGACCTCTACGGGCCGTACCTGCAGCCCTACCGGGGGCAGCTGTGACCGACACGACCGCTGCGCGGGTGGCCGCTCGATCGCCCGGCCGGCCACGACCACAGATAGTGTGCGAACCTTTACCTCATCGTGTTGTAAATGTGACTGTTGTAAAGCAGTGTTCTTAAAGTGATCTGAGCGCAACAAGCGTTCTTTGTGACCTTTGGGGATGAGATATGACTGCGCAACCACACCGCCTTACCCGCTTCATGACCCTTTCCGCGTCGGCGGTTTGCGCCGGCGTCCTCGCTGCCGCCGGGCTCGGTGCAGCACCGGCGGCGCAGGCCGATCCCCTCAGCGACGCGTTCTTGTCCGCGCTGAACAACGCCGGGGTCAACTACGGCGACCCTGGCAACGCCGTCGCCCTCGGCCAGTCGATCTGTCCGATGCTGGCGCAGCCGGGCGGTTCGTTCGCGGCGGCGGCCTCGAGCATCGCCAACAACGGCGTCTCACCGGACATGGCCTCACTGTTCACCAATATCGCGATATCGATGTACTGCCCGCAGATGGTGGCCTCAGTCGCCAACGGCAGCTTTCTGAACAACGGTGGCATGCCCGCCTTGCCGTTCCAGATACCGGGATTACCGGGGTTCTGACACCTACTCGACGGTGACGGACTTGGCCAGGTTGCGCGGCTTGTCGACGTCGTAGCCGCGGGCTTGCGCCACCGATGCCGCGAACACCTGCAGCGGGATCGTCGACAGCAGCGGCTGAAACAGCGTCGTGGTCGCGGGTATCTCGAAAATGTGATCGGCGTAGGGGCGCACCGTGTCGTCGCCCTCTTCGGCGATCACGATGGTGATCGCTCCGCGCGCCTGGATCTCGCGAATGTTGGAGAGCAGCTTGGCGTGCAGCATCGCCGAGCCCTTCGGTGACGGCATCACCACGATGACCGGCAGGCCCTCGTCGATCAGCGCGATCGGCCCGTGCTTGAGCTCGCCCGCGGCGAACCCCTCGGCGTGCATGTAGGCCAGTTCCTTGAGTTTCAGCGCACCCTCGAGTGCGACCGGATAGCCCACGTGGCGGCCCAGGAACAGAATCGTCGACGCGGTGGCGAACCGACCGCCCAACTCTGCTACCGCGTCGAGATGTTCCAGTACCTGGGCGACCAGCCGGGGCATCAGCTCCAGCTCGCCGTACTCACGGGCGACCTCGTCGGGGTATTTGGTGCCACGCGCCTGCGCGAGCGCCAGTCCGACGATGTAGTTCGCTGCGATCTGCGCGAGA
The DNA here is from genome assembly GCA_019242135.1 of Mycobacteriaceae bacterium. Taxonomy (GTDB): domain Bacteria; phylum Actinomycetota; class Actinomycetes; order Mycobacteriales; family Mycobacteriaceae; genus Mycobacterium. The sequence continues at coordinate 7,245 of JAFAWC010000328.1, forward strand.
AACGTCTTCGTCGCCGCCACACCGATCTCCGGACCGGCACGGGTGTAGAGCACGGCGTCGCTTTCGCGCGGAATCTGGCTGCCGTTCGTGTTGCAGATCGCCAGCACCTTGGCCTTCTGCTTCTTGGCGTGGCGCACCGCCTCGAGCGTGTCGGCGGTCTCACCGGACTGGGAGATCGCGACGACGAGAGTGCTGCGGTCCAGTACCGGGTCGCGGTACCGAAACTCGCTGGCCAACTCGACCTCGACGGGCAGCCGCGTCCAGTGCTCGATCGCGTACTTGGCGAGCAGCCCGGAGTGATATGCGGTGCCGCATGCGACGACGAAGACCTTGTCGATTTCGCGCAGCTCCTGGTCGGCGAGCCGCTGCTCGTCGAGCACGATCCGGCCGTCGATGAAGTGCCCGAGGAGCGTGTCGGACACCGCGGCGGGTTGCTCGGCGATCTCCTTGAGCATGAAGTAGTCGTAGCCGCCCTTTTCCGCGGCGGTCAGGTCCCAGTCGATGTGAAACGACCGGGCATTGACCGCATCGTCGGCGCCGCAGAAGTCGGTGATGCGGTAGCCGTCGGCGGTGATCACCACCACCTGGTCCTGCCCGAGCTCCACTGCCTCGCGGGTGTACTCGATGAAGGCGGCCACGTCGGATCCCACGAACATCTCGCCGTCGCCGATGCCGACCACCAGCGGCGTCGAGCGCCGCGCCGCGACGATGGTTCCCGGCTCGTCGGCGTTGGCGAACACGAGCGTGAAATGCCCTTCCAGCCGGCGCAGGACGGCCAGCACCGACGCGACGAAGTCCCCGGCGGTGTCGCCCGATCGGTACTGGCGGCCGACGAGCTGCACGGCCACCTCGGTGTCGGTGTCGCTGGCGAACTCGACGCCCGCGGCCTCCAGCTCACGACGCAGCGTGGCGAAGTTCTCGATGATGCCGTTGTGGACGACCGCGATCTTGCCGCTGGCGTCGCGGTGCGGATGGGCGTTGCGGTCGGTCGGACGGCCGTGGGTGGCCCAGCGGGTGTGGCCCACGCCGGCGCGGCCGCGCAGCGAGGTCGGGTCTTCGCACGCCAGGGCGGCGTCGAGGTTGGCCAGCCGGCCCGCGCGGCGGTGCACCGTCATTCCCGTCTCGCCGTCGAGCACGGCGATGCCGGCGGAGTCATAGCCGCGGTACTCCATCCGGCGCAGGGCGCGCGCGAGGACATCGCAGGCCGACCGCTGGCCGACGTAGCCGACAATGCCGCACATAGGTCATCAGGGTAGTGCAGGCCCCCGGCGGGGACCGCTCAGATACGGTTCACACATGGCCAGCACACGCAAACTGTTCTCGGCGTTGACCCGCCGCGGTCCGTGCCGCGTGTTACGCGGTGACCTGGTCTTTGCTGGCCTGCCCGGGGTGGTCTACACCCCGGATTCGGGCACCAACCTGCCTGCCGTGGTGTTCGGTCACGATTGGCTCACCGCGGTCGACCGCTATCGCGGCACGCTGGAGCACCTGGCGTCCTGGGGCATCGTCGCCGCGGCGCCCGACACCGAGCGCGGGCTGGCGCCGTCCGCGCTGAATCTGGCCTACGACCTGGGCACGACGCTCGACATCGTCGCCGGCGTGCGGCTGGGGCCGGGAAAGATCAGCGTCCATCCCACCAAGCTGGGTCTGGCGGGACACGGCTTCGGCGGATCCGTCGCCGTGCTCGCCGCGGCGTCGCGGCTCAGCGATGCGGCGACGTTCGCCCCGAAAGCGGTGGCGGCGCTGTTCCCGACGGTGAGCAGGCCGCCCGCCGAGCAGGCGGCCGCCGCGCTGACGATCCCCGGCCTGGTGCTGACGGCGCCGGGCGATCCGATGACGCTGCGGTCCAACGCCGTGGAGCTGGCCCGCGCGTGGGACGGCGCGGTGTCGCGGACAGTGAGCAAGGCCAAGCCGGGAGGTTTGATCGAGGGCCGCCGCCTGGCGCGGGTGGCAGGGCTGCCGGGCGCGGATAAAAGTACCCGGAAACGAGTGCGTGCCCTGCTGACCGGATATCTCTTGCATGTGCTGGCAGGCGACAAGGCATACCGCGACTTCGCCGATCGCGACGCGCCGCTGCCGAAGAGCGAGCCCGTCGATCCCGACGCCGAGCCGGTGACACTCGAGGACAAGGTCGTCGCGCTGCTCAAGCCGTGACGCGGTGGGCTATCCCTGCTCGCTCACGCAGGACGCGACCCGGCGCGCGACCTGCTTGGCGGTGTCCTCGTCGGGTGCCTCCACCATGACCCGCACCACCTGCTCGGTTCCTGAGGGACGCAACAAGATTCGGCCAGTATCGCCGAGTTCGGCTTCCGCGGTGGCGACCGCGGCCTGCACGGAGGGCGCCGCTGCGACGGTGGTCTTGTCGGCGACCTCGACGTTGATCAGCACCTGGGGCAGCGTGTGCATCGCCGACGCCAGCTCGCACAGCGACTTGCGGGTTTGCGCCATCCGTGACATCAGCCGGAGGCCGGTGACGATGCCGTCGCCGGTGGTCCCCAGGGCGGGCATC
>JAFAWC010000415.1 GCA_019242135.1 Mycobacteriaceae bacterium
AGCGGGACGCCCGCGCCTCGTTGGGAGAGGGCGAGCATGCCGTCAGCCAGAATCCCTGCTTCGCTCACAACTGAATGAACCGTACTGGACGGCCTTAGGCTCGCAGCGTCGCAACGTCGACGTTGAGGACGCCGGCGATATCGGTGGCGGAGACCGGGCCTTCGCGCAGAATGCGCGCAGGCCCGGTGGTGAGATCAACGATGGTCGAGGCCGCCTGCTGCTGCGAGGGCCCGGCGTCCAGATAAACCTCGACCAGTTCGCCGAGTTGGCGGTGGGCGTCGTGGGCCGTGACCGCAGGGGGGCGCCCGGAGATGTTGGCACTCGACACCGCCATCGGGCCGACTTCGCGAAGCACTTCGATGGCCACCGGATGCAGTGGCATCCGCACCATCACCGTGCCGCGACCCTCGCCGAGATCCCATTGCAGTGACGGCGCCTGGTGAACGACGATGCTCAGAGCACCCGGCCAGAACGCACGGATCAGTTCCCGAGCTGCCTCGGGCACGGCGAAGGCCAGGCCGTCGATGGTCTGCCAGGAGCCGACCAGCACGGGAACCGGCATATCGCGGCCACGGCCTTTCGCCGCGAGAAGCGATGCGACGGCAGCCGGGTCGAACGCGTCGGCGCCGACACCGTAGACCGTATCGGTCGGCAGCACGACCAGTCGGCCGCCCTTCACCGCACTGACTGCGGCCGCGATGCCGAGCGCGCGTTGCGGCGCGTCGGCGCAGTCGAACATCTGCGTCACGGGGTGAACGTCCTGCGGCGCGCTGTCACAAACCGTGGCCGCCCGGCGAAGTCGGCGTGCGCGGTTAGGGCATCGAAGACCCCGGTGCGCCGTACCAGGGTGATGGCCGCGGCGGATGCGGCGTCGTCGTGCTCGATCGCGATCAGCCCACCCGGCTTGAGCCAACGGCCCGCGAGCAGCGAAATCGCCGGGATGAACGACGTGCCGTCCGGGCCGCCAAACAGCGCCTGGGGCGGATCATGCTGTGCCACTTCTGGTTCCAGCTCGGCACTGTCGGGTAGATACGGCGGATTGGCGACCACCAGATCGACGCGCCCGTCGAGGTCGGCGAACAACAGTGGATCACGCACATCGCCGCAACGGAGTTCGACCGCGGCGCCGATGCCCGCGGTGTTTCGCTGGGCGTAAGCCAGCGCGTCGGCCGAGATATCGACACCGATCACCCGCGCTGCCGGCTCGTGGTAGGCCAGCGCCGCGGCGAGTGCGCCCGAACCGGTGCACAGGTCGACGATCACCGACTCGGCGGGAAGGTTCTGCGCCAACGCCCATTCGAAAAGAGCCTCGGTCTCGGGTCGCGGAATGAACACACCGGGTCCGACGTCGAGGCTGAGCGGCCCGAACGCCGCCGTACCGGTGAGGTGTTGCAGCGGGATTCGCTTCGCCCGCGCGTCGATCAGCTCTGCGTAGCGGGTGATGAAATCGTCGTCGACGGAGTCCAGGAGTGCCAGGCATCCGCGGCTCGTCCCGGCCGCATGTGCGGCCAGCTCTTCGGCGTCGATCCGCGGTGTGGGGACATGCGAGCTGCGTAGCACGCGAGTGGCCTCGCAGATGGCCTGCCGCAATTGCGTCATCATGCCTTCTGCAGACGAGATTGCTTGTCGGCCAGAGCAAGCGCGTCCAGCATCGAATCCAGATCTCCGTCGAGGACCTGGTCCAGGTTGTGTGCCTTGAACCCGATGCGGTGATCGGTGATCCGGTTCTCCGGGAAATTGTATGTGCGGATGCGTTCGCTGCGATCCACCGTGCGGATCTGGCTGGCTCGGTCCGCCGAGGCGTCGGCGAGCGCCTGCTCCTCGGCCAGCGACTGCAGCCGGGCGGCGAGCACCTGCAGGGCACGCGTCTTGTTCTGGAGCTGCGACCGCTCGTTTTGGCATGTCACAACAATCCCGGTGGGCAGATGCGTGATTCGGACGGCCGAGTCGGTGGTGTTGACGCCCTGGCCGCCCTTGCCCGACGACCGGTACACGTCGACGCGCAGATCGGACTCGTCGATCTGGACTTGGCCTACTTCCTCCGGCTCCGGATAGACCAGCACGCCCGCGGCCGAGGTGTGCACCCGGCCCTGCGACTCCGTGACCGGCACACGCTGGACACGGTGCACGCCGCCTTCAAACTTGAGCCTGGACCAGACGCCGTCGGCTGAATCACCCTTGCTCGCGATCGACAACGTGGCTTCCTTGTAGCCGCCGAGGTCCGACGTCGTCTCGTCGAGCACCGCGACGGTCCAGCCATGCCGTTCCGCGTAGCGGATGTACATCCGGGCCAGGTCCGCGGCGAACAACGCCGACTCCTCGCCACCTTCGCCCGACTTGACCTCAAGAACGATGTCGTCGGCGTCGTGCGGATCGCGTGGCGCCAGCATGTCGGTCAACTGTGTGTCGAGCTCGTCCGTCTGTGTCTCGAGCTCGACG
>JAFAWC010000505.1 GCA_019242135.1 Mycobacteriaceae bacterium
AACATCACACGCGCGATTTCGGTGATCCGCTGTGCCCGTGCCAGCAACGTACGTCTCAGCCCGCCCGCAGAATCAGCGCGTCACCCTGACCGCCCGCGCCGCACAGCGCAGCAACGCCGTACCCGGAGCCGCGCCGCGCGAGCTCGAGAGCGGCGTGCAAGGTGATCCGGGCACCCGACATGCCGATCGGATGGCCGACCGCGATAGCGCCACCATTGACGTTCACCTTCCGCGGGTCAACGCCCAGCTCCCGGGTGGACGCGAGCGCGACGGCTGCGAAAGCCTCGTTGATCTCGATGACGTCGAGCTGGTCCACCGAGATGCCCTCCCGGGCGATCGCCTTCTTCACCGCGTTGGCGGGTTGCGACTGCAACGTGGAATCCGGTCCGGCAACCACACCGTGTGCACCGATCTCAACCAGCCACTGCAGCCCGAGCGTCTCTGCCTTCTGCTTGTTCATCACGACCACGGCGGCGGCGCCGTCCGAGATCTGCGACGCCGAGCCGGCGGTAATCGTGCCGTCGGCGCGAAACGCGGGCCTCAAGCCGGCAAGCGACTCCGCCGTTGTGTTGGCGCGGATGCCCTCGTCCTCGGTGAACTCGATCGGATCACCTTTGCGCTGCGGGATTTCGACGGCGACCACTTCATCGGCGAACACGCCGTCCTTCCACGCCGCCGCGGCCCTCTGGTGTGAACGCGCCGCGTAGCAATCCTGCTCGGCACGAGTGAAGTTGTCGGCGGCATTGCGCTGCTCGGTCAGCGCGCCCATCGGCTGATCGGTGAACACGTCATGCAGACCGTCGTACGCCAGGTGATCGAGGACGGTGACGTCGCCGTACCTGTAGCCCGCCCGGCTGCCCATCAACAAATGCGGCGCCGCACTCATCGACTCTTGGCCGCCGGCAACCACCACGTCGAACTCCCCCGCCCGGATCAGCTGGTCGGCCAGCGCGATCGAATCGATCCCGGACAGACACATCTTGTTGATCGTCAGCGCCGGCACGTCCCAGCCGATTCCCGCGCCCACAGCCGCCTGCCGCGCAGGCATCTGGCCGGCGCCGGCCGTGAGGACCTGGCCCATGATCACGTAGTCGACGAGCGAAGCGGGCACACCGGCTTTCGCAATAGCCCCCCGGATGGCGATCGCGCCCAGGTCACTGCCCGAATAATCCTTCAGCGAACCCATCAGTTTGCCGATCGGGGTGCGTGCTCCAGCAACGATGACCGACGTCGTCATGCGGACCTCCAAGGGGGCGGTTGGGCGCTGTTAGCAACGCACCGGGGAAGCAGAATCTTTCCCGTCAGGTTACCGTTGCGTTATGACCACCGAGCAGGTTGATGCCCGACCCGTTCTCGCCAGCGCGTTGGTGACGGCGCTCGACCACGTCGGCATCGCGGTGGCAGACCTCGACGCCGCGATCGCGTGGTATCACGACCACCTCGGCATGATTGTGCTGCACGAGGAGGTCAACGACGACCAGGGTATCCGCGAGGCGATGCTCTCGGTGCGTGGCGCGCCGGTCGGCAGCGCGCAGGTTCAGCTGATGGCGCCGATCGACGACTCGTCCCCGATCGCGAAGTTCCTCGACAAGCGCGGGCCCGGCCTTCAGCAACTGGCCTACCGCGTCAGCAACATCGACCAGCTCACCAAGCGACTGGACGCGAAGGGCATCCGGCTGCTCTACGACGTGCCGCGGCGCGGCACCGCCAACTCCAGGATCAACTTCATCCATCCCAAGGATGCCGGCGGTGTGCTAATCGAACTCGTCGAGCCCGCGCCGGAATTCTGATCAGTTAGGACCACTTTCGCGTCGGGCTGCGAGTCGCCCGGTGCGTCCAGCACGCGGTGTGCCAGTGTCGCCGGTCCTCCATGAGTCGTTTTCGGTCCCCGTATTCGCGGCTGGCCTCGCCGTCATCCACCGGCCAAACCACCACATGGGCTGTCCCGATCCGAATCTCATGATCACAGCCCGGGCAGCGGTACGACTTGGCGGCGCGGGCAGCGGCGATCGAGCGCACCTCATAGTGGTAACCATCAGGCCCGACTTCCACACGACGCGGATCCACGAAGGGGGGCAACGCATTGCGCGACGATTGGCGCCGAATGCGTCGTCCCATTTGGCCAGTCTAGCGGGCGACCATCAGAACAGCCGGTATTCGTCGGTGTCCAGTCCGCGCATCTCATCGTAATCAAGTGTTAGGCAACGAATTCCACGATCGACGGCAAGTGTGCGGGCCTGCGGCTTGATCTGCTGAGCGGCGAACACCCCGGCGACCGGCGCCAGCAGGCTATCGCGGTTGAGCAGTTCCAGGTAGCGGGTCAACTGCTCGACCCCGTCGATTTCTCCACGACGCTTGATTTCGACCGCGACCGACCGGCCTTGTTCGTCGCGGCACAACAGGTCCACCGGCCCGATCGGCGTCATGTATTCGCGACGCACCAACGTGTAGCCGTTACCGAGAAGTTCGATGTGTTGGGCCAGCAGTTCCTGCAGGTGGGCCTCGACGCCGTCCTTCACCAGCCCGGGGTCCACTCCGAGCTCGTGGCGGGAGTCGTGCTCGATGTCCTCGATGGTGATGCGCAACCGTTCGCCGGCCTTGTTCTCGACGACCCACACCGGCGTCGGCCCGTCTGTGGACTCAGTCAGCCAGCACGGCGGGCTCATCCAGTTGAGCGGCTTGTACGCCCCGTCGTCGGCGTGCACACTCACCGACCCGTCGGCCTTGATCAACAACAACCGGCGTGCGGACGGCAGATGTGCCGTGAGTCGTCCGAGATAGTCGACGGTGCACCGAGCGATCACGAGACGCACGCGTTCACTCTAAGGTTCGGACGCCGGCGATTAGGCTGACGCCACCATGGTTGCCAAGGTGTCGGTAGCTCAGCGCCTGGGGCGGTTGCTGGAGCGTGTCACTCGGCAAAGCGGCCGACTGCCCGAGACTCCGGACTTCGGATCGTGGCTGTTGGGTCGGGCCACAGAGGACCAGCAGCGCCGGCGAGTCCGCATTCAGGTCATCCTCACCGTGTTCGTGCTGGCCGCTAACCTGCTGGGGATCGCGGTCGCGCTGCTGCTGGTGTCGGCGACGTTTCCGGTCCCGAGTATCTTCGTCGACGCTCCGGCATGGTTGACGTGGGGAGTCGCTCCCGCCTACATCGCAGCCGCCCTGGTCGTTGGCGTCATCTGGGTGACCCGACGCACGGTCGGAGCGCTGCGCTGGGCCGTTGAGGAGAAGCCGCCGAGCCCAGAGGACCAGCGCAACACCTTCCTCGCACCGTGGCGCCTGGCACAGATCCACCTCGTGCTCTGGGGACTCGGGGCGGCGCTGCTGACCACGCTGTACGGCCTCGTCGATGTGAGGTTCATCCCGCGGTATCTGTTCGCCGTCGGGTTCAGCGGGATCGTCGTGTCCACCAGTTGCTACCTTTTCACCGAGTTCGCGCTGCGCCCGGTCGCGGCGCAGGCGCTGGAGGCCGGAAGACCGCCGCGGCGGCTGGCCGCCGGCATCATGGGGCGGATCATGACGGTCTGGCTGCTGGGTTCGGCCGTCCCGGTCCTCGGCATTGTGCTCGCAGCATTTTTCACACTCACGCTGCGGAACCTGACCGAGACCCAGTTCGGGATCGCCGTGCTGATCATCGGAATCATCGCGTTGCTCTTCGGCTTCGTGTTGATGCTGATCGTGTCGTGGCTGACTGCCACCCCCGTGCGCGTGGTGCGGGCAGCGTTGAAACGCGTCGAGGAGGGCGACTTTGACAGCAACCTCGTGGTTTTCGACGGCACGGAGTTGGGCGAGCTGCAGCGGGGCTTCAACGCCATGGTCGACGGGTTGCGTGAACGCGAGCGCGTCCGCGATCTGTTCGGACGGCACGTCGGGCGGGAGGTCGCTGCCGCGGCCGAACGGCACGAGCTGGAACTGGGCGGTGAAGAACGCGATGTCGCAGTTCTTTTCGTCGATATCGTCGGCTCGACAGGACTCGTCGGAAGCAAACCCCCGATCGACGTGGTGAATCTGCTGAACCGGTTCTTCGCAGTGGTCGTCGAAGAGGTCGATCGCCACCGCGGGTTACTCAACAAGTTCGAGGGTGATGCGACGCTGGCCATCTTCGGGGCGCCGGTTCGGCTCGATCGGCCCACCGACGATGCACTGGCCGCCGCCCGCGCGGTCGCCCGCCGGCTCAGTGAGGAGGTGCCCGAATGCCCGGCCGGCATCGGCGTCGCCGCAGGCACCGTGGTCGCGGGCAACGTCGGCGCGTATCAGCGCTACGAATACACCGTCATCGGTGAACCCGTCAACGAGGCGGCACGGTTGTGCGAGCTGGCCAAATCAGAGCCGAAACGGCTGCTGACGACGGCAACCGCGGTTGAGGCAGCAAGCGAAGATGAGCAACGCCATTGGTCTTTGGGCGACGAGGTGGTCCTGCGTGGCCACGATAAGCCGACCCGGCTCGCCAAACCGGTGGACGACGAATAAGGCGGGCACAGCTGCTGACCGCTATGTCGGATTTCCGCCAGTCTTGTCGGACGGGGCGTGTAATTCTCGATGTATGCACGACGACTTCGACCGGTGCTACCGAGCGATTCAGTCCAAGGACGCCCGGTTCGACGGCTGGTTCGTGACCGCGGTGCTGACTACCCGGATCTACTGCCGGCCCAGCTGCCCGGCACGTTCGCCGTTCGCGCGCAACGTGCGGTTCTATCCCACGGCCGCTGCCGCCCAGCGGGCCGGCTTCCGTCCGTGCAAACGGTGCCGCCCTGACGCCTCGCCGGGATCACCGGAATGGAACATTCGCGGCGACGTAGTGGCACGGGCCATGCGTTTGATCGCCGATGGCACGGTGGACCGGCACGGCGTCGCAGGCCTGGCGGCCACCGTCGGCTACACCCCCCGGCAGCTGGAACGGCTTCTTCAGGCCGAGGTCGGGGCGGGCCCGCTCGCCCTGGCTCGCGCGCAACGCACGCAAACGGCGCGGGTGCTGATCGAGACGACTGAACTGCCGTTCGGTGACATCGCGTTCGCGGCGGGCTTCTCTAGCATCAGGCAGTTCAATGACACCGTCCGCGAGGTGTGCGACGCCACACCGACCGAATTGCGCAACAAGGCCGCCCGCCGGGTGCCCGCCAACGCCGCACGGGGTACGTCAACAGTGTCACTGCGGTTACCGACACGCGCACCGTTTGCATTCGAGGGGCTGTTCGGACATTTGGCGGCGGGTGCGGTCCCCGGCTGCGAAGAGGTGCGAGACGGCGCGTATCGCCGGACCCTCGCACTGCCGTGGGGGCACGCTATCGTCAGCCTGACTCCGACGCCTGACCACGTTCGATGCGTCCTGTGGCTGACCGATTTTCGCGACCTGTCCACGGTGATCGCACGCTGCCGCCGCCTACTCGATCTCGACGCGGACCCCGAGGCGGTCGTCGAGTTCCTGGGCGCGGATCGTGACCTGGCGGCATTGGTCGCGAAGCATCCTGGCCAACGGATTCCGCGCACCGTCGACGAGCAGGAGCTGGCAGTACGGGCGGTGATCGGCCAGCAGGTATCGATGAAGGCGGCCCGAACCCATTGCGCGAGGATCGTGCTGAGACACGGCACACCGATCGCTGACCCCAGCGGCGGACTGACCCATGCCTTCCCGACCGTCGAGCAACTCGCAGACCTCGACCCGGCCGTGCTGGCGTTGCCAAAGTCGCGTCAGCGCAGTGTGATCGGACTCGCCCGTGCGCTGGCTGAGGGCACCGTGACGCTCAGTCCCGGATGTGACTGGCAGCGGGCGCGCCGCCAGTTGCTGGAGTTGCCCGGTGTCGGGCCGTGGACCACTGAAGTCGTGGCGATGCGGGCGCTGGGCGATCCCGATGCATTCCCGGTGGCCGACGGCGGCGTGCGCGCGGCCGCAAAGCAGCTCGGACTACCTGTTGACGCTCGGTCATTGAGCGAGCACGGCATGAAGTGGCGACCTTGGCGGTCATATGCGACACAACACCTGTGGGCGACGCTGGATCATCCCATCAACCATTGGCCTATCGAGGAGAAAACATGAGCACCATACAATTTCGCGCCGTCGACAGCCCAGTCGGCCTGCTGACGTTAGCCGGTCGGGACGGCCGACTGGCCCACCTGAGGATGGTGGATCAAACGCATGAACCCAGCCGCGCAGGCTGGGAAGAAGACGGTGACGCCTTCGGGAATGCGGTCGAACAGCTCGAGGCCTACTTCGCCGGCGACCTGACGACGTTCGACGTCGAAGTTGACTTGGTCGGCACGATTTTTCAGCGTCGCGTGTGGGCGGCTCTTCAGACCATTCCATATGGGCAGACGCGGTCGTACGGCGAAATCGCCGCCCAGATCGGCGCGCCGGGCGCATCTCGCGCAGTCGGACTTGCCAACGGACGCAACCCGGTTGGGATTATCGTGCCATGTCACCGGGTGATCGGAGTCAGCGGAGGCCTCACCGGCTACGGAGGCGGCCTCGATCGTAAGCGCGCACTTCTCGACTTGGAGCGGACCAGAATGCCGGCTGGGGTGACGCTCTTCGACTGAACCGGCGCTCAGCGGTTACTCGATGTCTGTCGCGGCCCCAAATACCTGTGCCCCCCAAGTGAATTGGGGGGCACAGGTATTAATGTGTGTTCGGCGGTGTCCTACTTTTCCACCCTGGTGGGTAGTATCATCGGCGCTGGCAGGCTTAGCTTCCGGGTTCGGGATGGGTCCGGGCGTTTCCCTGTCGCTATG
>JAFAWC010000569.1 GCA_019242135.1 Mycobacteriaceae bacterium
TGGGGATATGGTGGCGGCGATCGTGGTTCAGCTTGAAGGGCAAGGTCGGCATCCAGGGCCAGATCAAGGCGTGCCTCTACGCCAGGCTGGTTCTACGCGCCGCCGGGTGGGTCTGTGCAACAACCCGGCGCACGCGCCTGTTGATCATCGATGATTGGGGACCAGAGCCGCTGACCGCGGAGCAACGGCGCGACCTGCTGGAAATCGTCGACGACCGGGACGGGCGAGGCTCGCTGCTGATCACGAGCCAGCTTCCACTGAACCGCTGGCACGACGTGGTGGGCGACATGACTCTGGGGACGCCATCCTGGACCGTGTCATCCACCGCGCCCACCGCCTTGAACTAAAGGGTGCCAGTCTGCGCAAACGGCGAGACGCACCAGAAGGCTTGACCGGCACACCGGTCGAGTGACACATCTGCAACCGTCAGACGCATCGCTCCAATGCTCCATCCTGTCGCATCTGGCCTCGCGGGCCAACATGCGGCAGGTGATCGCAATCACCGGAATGGATGATCGCGATCAGCCGGACCAAGCGATCGCAATCACCGGAATACGCATCCGAGCGAGACCACGACAACGCAGCGCGACGGACATCTCGCGGCGATTGCGAAACACGGGCGCATGAATTGGCAGCGCGGCTCGGGCTACAACCGTCGCAGCTTGGCCGAGACCGGGGTGTATCGATATAAAGCCATCATCGGTCGGCGTCTCCACGCTCGGACTCTGCCCAATCAACGGATCGAGGCGAAGATCGGATGCAACGTGCTCAACCGGATGACACGGCTCGGCATGCCGGTCTCCGTCCGGGTCGTCTGATACGCGAAACCGGAAGGGAGACGCCACCCTCAGTCTATTCGTGCACCAACGCGGGTCCGGCCGGATGTGAAGAGATGCGGCCGCTCGTGCCGCATGACGAAAGACAGGCTCGAACCACGGATCCGACGACGGATTGGAGACTGATCATGCGCGCTTGACAGAGATACCCTCATGTGAGGTTCCGGCGGCGTGAGCCGCGGGAAGGCCAGCGGAGGGGGTGCGCTCTGGCCGCTCCGTCACGGCCTGTGACCCGCACTCGATGCACCACATCCCCGCCCGCCCCGCTGATGAGGGGCGCCGCTATAGCCGGACCGACCTTCACCGGCCAGGGGCGTTGGCGCGAGCCCTGACGGAACCAGCGGGAGAACCGAAGCTTCGCTGTCCCTTCGTCAGGGCCGTGGAGCGAAAGCGACCAGGACATTGCCCGCCTGTCCCCCGTACAGCCCATAGCCGGAGTTCACAAAGACCATTCCGCCAGCGACGGTTGGTCCCGCCACATCGAGCGACCCACCATTCGCCTCCACCCCGTTGACCGTGGTGAACGGCTTGGCCATGTCATAATCCCACAGCACCCTGCCATCCGCTGTTGAATAAGCCCGCATGTGACCATCAACGGAACCGGAGAGAACATACTCTGGCGTTGCCGTGACCGCGGCCGATTGCGCCGGGCTGCAACTGGTCCGTCCCGCGCAGGCCCTCGCCGCCGGCGCGCTCCACACCACTGCCCCCGTGTCAGCGGCAAGCGCGTGCAGTCCGCCGCCCTCGTTGGAATCGATCGTGATCGGGTTGATACCAAGGAGCTTGAGATCGGACACCGCGGCGTAGACGCGCTTCCCGTCAGTGGCGGTGCCCCACTGCACCCCGCCCAGCGTACCGCCATGGCCGACACGCGCCTGCCACACGATCCGGCCCTGGTCGTCAGGATCGAGCGCCCAGACCATGCCCGACTTCTGCCCGATCGTCAGCAGCCGTTTGCCGTTTTCCAGCGTGATGAGATTGCCGGACGCGCCGAGGTCGTAGTCGGGACCACTCGGCTCCGGGCAGTTCGTTTTGGCCGGGGTGAAGCACGACAGATTCCCCATGTCGCCGGCCAGCAACTGACGGGACCACACGACCTTTCCGGTGTCGAGCGAAAGCGCGAGAACCGCGTCGCTGGTGTCGGTTGCCGGGGCCGAGTGGTTGTCGCCCGTGCCCACGTACAAAACCTTGCGCCGCTCGTCGATGGTCGGCGCTCCCCACACCGAGGCGCCCGACGGGCCCCAGAGCTGCGTGCCGACGCTGTTCTTCCCCTGCGACGTCGCCTCTGGAATCGTGTTCGCTATCCAGATCGTCGCGCCAGTCGCCGCGTCGAGCGCCATGACCGCTCCCCGGCCCTTGCAGCATTCATATTTTGGATTGATCGCCCTGCTATCATCGCCGCCCGAGTAGGGAACGTAGAGCCGTTCCTCGAACAGAACCGGCCCGCCGGTGACTTGCACGGCGGGATCGCTGTTCG